>CAMYOI010000236.1 GCA_947259955.1 uncultured Gammaproteobacteria bacterium | reverse complement strand
TCAGTGCTTTGGAATGAGACCGTGCGAGTCGATAATTTCAACCGCGATGTACCCTGGGCTGGAAATGTGTAATGGCAAAGCCTGATCGATATTGACCCGTAATAAATGAGCGGCTGGAATTTGCAGAAGTTCCGCACCGTCAAGGTTAGCTTTCATCGCCTCAAAACTGGCGTAAATAAGCAGCAGGCTTGCCTCAGTGGTTTGCGCGAACTCCTGCGTATCAGCAGCGGTATGGGTCCGGGCAGAGCAAGCGCCGTTCCGAGTCATGATGTTGAAATCTTCTATCGGCCCGTCACGCAAAACCGCTGTGGTTGGCCCATTGCCGGCAAAGCATGCCGTGTCGAGTGCCTTGTCGAGCACCTGCCGCAATCCATCACCATGTTCTAGCGTGAACCCCTGGCCCTTAAGCAACAGCAAGGTGCGCTCGTAACCGTCGAAGTTGGAAAACGGCCTGTCCTGCGCGACTTGCGCAATGCTCAGGCGCCAAGCGAACTCATCGCTGTTGAGGTTTTCCTTGAGTAATTCCGTAGTTTAGCCGAGGCCGTTCTTCCAGGGGAACTTGACGTAGTGCTCGGGCCCGTAGATTTGACAGTTAGTCATTGCTCGCTTTCATATACTTTATGCCAAGGTGTACGAGTTTCCATTCGATTGGCGGAAGATCACCGATTGTCTTTTGTTCGAACGCAGCCCGACCGATATTTGAGAAAAGGACTGAACTGGGTTTGACATGCACTATTAACTATTCCGCTTACTTCTCGGCAATAATTGCCACCGCATCTTTCATGGCCGCCATCGGTTTGGAAGACATCTTATATGCCGCGCCTGGATAAGTCATTCTGGTCACCGTTATCACGTTGCTGCCAAGCCATGTTTTTCGCTCAATAACAAAGATTGCGTCATTTTTTCGAATACCCAGCAGGTCGGATTCCGTGGCGTCGGAATTTTCAGCCGAAAATATATGCTCGGAATTAGATAGTGGTATTTCCTTGACCAGCCATTCATTGGGACCAATATCTTTGAAAGATTGAGAACGAGCCGCCGGGACTGCCGCCAGGTTTATCCACCTGTTTTCATATTGGTAGGACACCCCATTGGAAAAATGCAGGCAACGAATGTTTAACGCTTTGGAGTCAACCGGTAAATCCAATTTTGCGCTAATCGATTCGGGAGGTTTCAAAATATTCCTGCTGAGTCACTGCTGTCCCGTTAACTTTCACAGCAAAGCCAACTGATTACTGGCGGCTTGATTGTTGCAAACTGGGTCGCCCCGTAGCAGAGCCATCAGATCGCGTTTCTCAAATAAATTAAGCTGCAATAAGCGAAGTATTTGTTGCATGCTTTTATTCAGTTTCGACTGGAATTTGATAAAGGCCAGGAGCAGATAAACACACAGTGCAATCCAGATCTGCGTCAGCACGGCATTCTTGCTTGTTCCGATAAATGATTTGATCTTCAGATTTTGTTTGATCCATTTAAAAAACAATTCGACCTGCCACCGAGCTTTATAGATATCGGCAATGGTCTTGGCGGCCAGTTTGAAATTGTTGGTCAGAAATATGTAGTGCTTGCTGGTCTCTGGATCCCGGTAGCCAATACGGCGTAATTTGATTGGACACTTCTTTGCTGTCTGAATACCTGTGAACTCAATGGGTTGATCACTGGTCAGTCCCTTGTCTTTCAACACAGGTCGGCGTTGTACAATGCGGGTTTTCGCGTTGGATTTGAGGCGAGTAACAAAGAATATTCCTTTTTCTGTCAATTGGTTATACCAGGCGTAGTCGTTATAACCCCGGTCGATAGCCACAATGCTGCCTTTGGGAAATTTCAGTGTGCGGCCAATGGTAACGTCACCGGTCTTGCCTTCGGTGACCGTGACAAATTCTGGAAGATAGCCCTCATGATTCAACCCCACATGGAGTTTGATGGCGCCCTTGGTCGTTCGGAAGTCCGCCCAGGGGAAAACGGACAGACACAGATCGATAGTAGATGCGTCCAACGAATATAGCGGGTTCTTGAAACGAAAATCATGACCTGGAGTCATCCCCTGACAACGGTTAAGCAGTTTTCCAAACAAGGCCTCGTACAGCGCGAAGGGTTTGTCTTCGTTAATGCGGGACAGATTGGAGCGGGACAGCTTTGCACTGCCCAGATGATAGAGGCGATGGGTCTGTGAAGATATATTTTCCACAATATCGCGCAGACTAATTCGACCGGCCAATTGTGCCATGGCCATCGTCACAAACTGTGACCACCGTGAGGCCGTACGGAATGAACGGCCACTATGGTGCCGATTTGCCAGGGTCTCGAATTCATGTCTGGGCACAAGTTTTAGTATTTGAAACAAGATATTTGAAACAAGATCGTATTACAATGAGCCATGGCCTGATTCTCCTTTTTGATTCAACAAGTTGTAGACAAACTCATTGTATCAATTGTGGTTGAATCAGGCCTTTTTATTTACACGTTAGCGGGACAGCAGTGATATTTACTCGTTCTTAATTCCTTTAACTTCATCGGGAAACAATCCTCAAACCGCCCTTTGCGGCCCGGCTGAAATTCGACCTAATTTGGCTTTCTCCAAGGCGGAATTGTACTCAGCGCCGAAGATCAGAATAACCGCCTCGAAATACAGAAATATCAATGCGGTCATGATGCCCGCGAGACCGGCATAGGTCGCGCTGTAATTGGCGAAGGATTCAAGATACATCGAAAAGACAGCAGCGGCAACGACCCAAAGCACCAGTGTCAGGACTATCCCGGGCCATATTTGGCCAACAGACCTGCGACGGCCCGGAAGCCAGTGGTGACAGGCAAACACAACGAATATCAACGAGACAAACGCGATAATCCCCCGCGCGGTTTCGCTGCGAAAAAACCAGTGGTAAAAGGTAGGAGAAGCCTCCTCTATGAATGAAAAATAGATGGGAGCAAAGACAAGAAGTACAGCGACGACCAATAGCAACAGGGCATTGCCTGCAACAAAAACCAAGCTTTGCAGTCGTTGTTTCCAAATCGACCGCTCATCCTTATCACCATAAGCTCGATTCAATGCAATACGAACCGCTTCAAACCCGTTAGAAGCAAAGAAAATTGTCAGTACGATGCCGAGAGTCAGGTACCCGGCACTGGCCTGCTCCGCCACAGCTTTGATTTCGTTGACAATAGGTTCAGCAATGGCATCGGGCCAGTACTCGAACTCCAGCTCGACAATCCTGCCGGACACTCCTGCTGAGCCCAGCGAGCCTGCCAGGGACACGGCGAATATCAAAAATGGAAATATCGCCATTATTGTCGACAGTGCTAGATGGCTCGCCATGGCCCAGCCGTCGCTTTCGTTGAAATGAAGCAGCGCCGGCTTGACAGGTCGCAGCCATCCCAACAGCGCATCCCTATTCCCGATTGACATACCTTGACCTACGTTAATTAGAATTCCGGGGACACTTTACTTAACTCTGACTGCGCGTCTTTGCGAGAAGCGTGCCGAAGCGGCGAGCGAATCGCGGCGGGAGCGCCGCTCCTACAAACATTCTATGGCCGTGTTGCCTCATTGCAGGAGGTGCGCCCTCGCGCCGATTCCTTAGCTCATTGCCCTCTCCATACGAGCCTTGTAGATTTTATCCATACGAGCTTTGTAGTTGGCCTTGACTTCAACCACGCGCTTCTCCATCTTTTCCTTGACTTCCGCTTCGGCGTCCGCAACCTGTTCTTCCAGTTTCGCTACCTTCGCATGCAACTCATTCTCCAACTGGATGATCCTCTGACCACCTTTCTCCATCGCGTCCGCAATTTTCTTGCCCAACGCTTCTTTCTTGGCCTTGATTTTTGCCTTCATTTCATCGGAGGCTTCCTGCATCTCCGCATCCAACTCGTCCATTTCATCGTTCCACGCCTGCACTTCCTGGGCAAATTGTTCGTCCTCGAAATCGATCCGAGGGCGCCGGTGCACCTCTCCGCCGAGCGCCTCCATGCGGGTGTCCAGGGGGGCGGTCCAGTACTCGTCGACTTCGGTAACGACGGCGGCCGTTCCGGATTCCATCTTGTTGCCGACCACTTCCAGGAAATCCAGGCCGACCCCGACATTGTGGAGATCCCCCAGGGAGCCCAACAGGCCGCCGCCGGCGGTACCCAGCATCAGCCCCGCGGGACCCGCCAGTGCGCCGATCAGACCACCGGTCAACATACCCAGCGCCATACCCACCGGACCTTCGTCAACTGACTCCTTGATCGACGCCTTGCCCCCGGCGTTCTTGGCAATGACGGCGATGCCGTACAGCGTCAGACTGCCTTCAGCGTGGAGCGCGTTGAAGGCGTTACGTCCCTCGTAGGCCTTGGATTCATCGGGAAATACAACTACCACGTACTTACTCATTTCGTTTCTCCTTTGAGACTGATTTGTCTCCGTTGTGAACAGGACCTACTGCTAAATCCCCAGAGGAACTCTGTTTTAGGGAGGAAATGGCGGAAAGGTCCACGCGGCCATAGTAATTTTCTACAGCCCCGCTGATT
Organism: uncultured Gammaproteobacteria bacterium; assembly: GCA_947259955.1. Classification (GTDB taxonomy): domain Bacteria; phylum Pseudomonadota; class Gammaproteobacteria; order Arenicellales; family JAANXG01; genus JAHEKE01. The sequence goes on along the minus strand of CAMYOI010000236.1, from coordinate 5,150 downwards.
TACAGGCGCTGGTTGCCGCGGACTGGGCGAGCCCGGTGAACTTGTTCGCGTTTTCACGGCAGATGCCAGTTGCCTGCTCGACCAGCTTTACACAACCGGCCCCAGCGCCCGTGCTGACACGATTCGTCAACTCATCTTTTGCTTTAAGCAGGTTCTTTGCCTCGTCCCTACAGATGCCGACCTGGTCCATCAAGCCGAAAATCAGCGACGCCTGGCATGCCGCAAATGACGCATCCACAAACGTCTGGGTCGCCGCATCCGCACGACAGGCTTCCGCCGCGGCTTTGAGGCTGTCGAAATATCCTTGCATGCAAACATCGGCTGCGCCCGCCAGTGCGGAGGGATTCTGAAAGATCTTCGCCTTGACCATGCACTCCTGCACCAGGTCTGCGTTTGCGTTGATGCAAAATACGCCCAAGAAAACCAAACTTGCCACTGTCTTTTTCATGTGTTGACCCTTTTCATGTGTTGACCTTTGTAAGGAAACTCTGATTATTTCAGTATTTCGTCATTGCGAAGGAAGTGAAGCAATCCAGCCCTGTTGTCATACAAGACCTTCTGGGTTGCCGCGTCGCTCCGCTCTTCGCAATGACACAATTAATCATAAATCAGAGTTGAAACTTTCACGGTATCTATCTCCTCACGGCAGTCGCGGCGGCAGCACCGGCAATGATTTGCCGAACAGCCAGCGGCCGGCAATCAGCAGCAGATACACAACATAGGCAGCGGACGAAGCGGCGCCCGCGACGTAAGTCATGGCCGCCGCGCGCAGCATTGACCGCGCCCCTTGTTTTTCGTCGTCGTTCATCAGCTGCAGCTGATCCAACTGCGCGAGGGCGCGCTTGCTGGCATCGAACTCCAGCGGCAAGGTCAGGAATTGGAAAGCCAGAGCCCCGACGTAACCGATCACACCGAGCTGGATGAGCACCGGCACGCCCAGTAACAGCCCGAAAATGGCGGCCGGTATGCCGAAGCGGGCCGCGGCGTTGACCAACGGCGCGGCCGACGTCCGCAGCGCGAGCGGCCAGTATCCCGCCTTGTCCTGGATCGCATGGCCCGTTTCATGCGCGGCCACCGCCATCGCCGCAACGCTCGGCACACCGTAAACCGGTTCGGACAACTGAATCGACTTGTCCCTTGGGTCGTAGTGGTCGCTCAACTTGCCCTGCACGGCCCGCACCGCCACCTGCCGCATCCCGTTGGCATCCAGAATCGCTTCCGCCGTCGCGGCCCCGGTCATATTGGCCGAGCTCCTGATCGATCCCCACTTCTGATGCGACGCACGCAGCCTGTTTTGCACGACCAGTGACAACACATAGCCCGCGCCCAGGATGATCCAGATGAGATCCACGCTTCAGTTCCCCGGCGTCTGAGCCGGCTCCAGCGCCGGGAAATCGTCAGGGGTGATGGTCTCCTGCGCGAGGAGCAATTCGACACCCGCGCGAAGGTCTCTATTTCGTTCCTCGAGGATCGACTTCGCCTGCGTATAGGCACTGTCGATCAGTTGACGAATCGCGGTATCGATCTCCCGGGCGGTCTCCTCCGAGTAGTCTTTCTGCTTGATCCCGATAGCGCTGTCGCCGAGAAAACTCGATCGCTGCGCCTCCAGCACCGCCTGACCGAGTCCCGGCGCCATGCCATAGCGGGTCACGATCTGGCGGGCAATATCCGTCGCCTTAGCGAGATCGTCCGCCGCGCCGGTGGTGACCTCTCCGAAAATCAGTTCCTCCGCGGCACGGCCTGCCATCAGTACCACCATCCGGTTCTTCAATTCATCCTCCGTGATCAAGAATTTGTCCTCGGTCGGCCGCTGCATGGTGTAACCGAGCGCGCCAATCGAGCGCGGGATGATGGATATCTTGTGGACCGGGTCCATGCCCGGCAGCGAAGCCGCCGCGAGCGCGTGGCCCATCTCGTGATAAGCCACCCGTTCCCGGTCTTTGGTGCTGAGCAGGCGGGTCCGTTGCTCGGTTCCCGCGATGATCCGCTCCACCGCCTGGGTGAAATCTTCCATCTTCACCTGCTTGCCGTCGCGCCGGGTGGCGAAGATGGCTGCTTCGTTCACCAGATTCGCCAGGTCGGCGCCGGTGAACCCGACCGATATGGCAGCAATCTTCTCGATGTCGATAACCGGGTCTTCCGTGACCTTCTTGAGGTGGATTCTTAGGATCGCTTCGCGGCCGACCCGATCCGGGCGATCGACCACGATCTCGCGGTCGAACCGGCCGGCGCGCTTTAGTGCCGGGTCCAGCACCTCGGGCCGATTGGTCGCCGCCAGCAGCACGATGCCCGATGTTGGGTCGAAGCCGTCGAGTTCGTTCAACAGCTGGTTGAGCGTCTGCTCCTTCTCGTCGTGGCCGCCATAGGTGCTGCCGGAACGCGCCTTGCCCAGCGAATCCAGCTCGTCGATGAAGATGATGCAGGGTGCTACCTTGCGCGCCTGCTCGAACAGGTCGCGTACCCGTGCCGCGCCGACGCCGACGAACATCTCCACGAACTCCGATCCCGCAATGGAGAAAAACGGCACGCCGGCCTCACCCGCAACCGCCCGGGCCAGCAGGGTTTTCCCGGTGCCGGGTGGACCGACAAGCAGGGTCCCTTTAGGCATGCGAGCGCCCAGGCGGCCGAACCGGTCCTTGTCTTTCAGAAAAGCTACCACCTCCTTGAGTTCCTGCTTGGCGGCATCCACACCGGCCACGTCCTCGAACGTCACCCCGGTCTCGTCCTCCACGTAGACCTTGGCCTTGGATTTGCCGATCTGGGCCATGCGGCCCATCCCGCCACCGCCCATGCGCTTCATCAGAAAGAACCAGATCCCCACGAAGAAGACCGCGGGGAGGATGTAGGACAGCAGGGTCGAAAAGATCGTCTGTTCGGTCCCCCCGGTAAACTCGATGCCCTGGCGGGCCAGATCCCTGGCCACGTCCGGGTCGACCCGGGTGGTGACGAACCGGTCGTGGTCGTTGATCGGGTCTTTCAGCGTGCCTTCAACCGTGCTCTCCTTGACCACCACGTCCTCGACACCGCCGGATTCGACCAGTTTCAGAAACTCGCTGTACTGCAGACGCTCGGTTGCTCCGTAACCCGCCAGAAAATTCTGCAGCAGAAGAAACAGCGCGACGGCGATCAATGCGTAGGTCAGGTTGAACTTCTTTTTGTTTTCTATGTTCAGTTTCATTTTATTTACCCTGTCTGCCGCATGATGTCGTTATTGCGCAATCGGTTCGAATCGCGGCGGGGGCGCCGCTCCTACAACGTTCGCATCGGCTTGTGGCCTCATTGTAGGAGGCGCGCCTCGCGCCGATTGATCGCGTCGGGGCCCGGCGCCGATCATTTCGGATTTTACCCGCCTTTATAATCGCCCGGCGTGAGCTTGGTTAGTTTTCGATCAATTCTTGAATTGCATATTGAGCGCCATGTAGACCTGCATCTTGGCCTGGCCGGAGCCACGGTTGGCGACAGAGTACTACGGTTCGAAGAACAGGTTGAACACCGTCTTCCCACGCACCCAGACCTTCCCCAGCCCGATGCCGGGGGGTATGTTGTAGTTGTCGTTTTCGAAGTTATAAGCCCAGATCGGTGCGCCACGAAGGTACCAGCCGTTCTTGAGCTGATAGAACGCGAACGTCTGCGCCGCGATTCAAAATAACAGCAGCGCCCATATTGAATTCGTAGGAGCGGCGCCCCCGCCGCGATCAATTATGCGATTCTTTAACATTTCACAACAAAGGCGCCACGCCCAATCTAACGCCTCTAATTTCTGGTAGCATCCGGCCCTCAAATAATAATTCAGGAGGCGGCATGGTACAAAACAACCTAGAATCACAAGTCAATCAGACCGCGGACGAAGTGCGCGCCAACTGGGGCTGGACGGTATTCGGCGGCGTCGCATCGATCGTACTGGCGTTCATGATCTTCGCCCAGTGGCCGTATTCCGGGCTGTGGGTGATCGGTCTGTTCATCGCCATCGAAATGATCATGCAGGGCACCTCGATGATCTCCATTGCCATAGCGGCGAAGGCATCGAAGGACGCCCGGGTGCGCGCGTAGTGTTTGCCGCGGATCAAATCCAAAATGTCCGGGACGGAAGCTGGGGCGATCAATCGGCGCGAGGGCGCGCCTCCTACAATGAGGCCACAAGCCGACGCGAACCTTGTAGGAGCGGCGCCCCCGCCGCGATTACAATGGGGTACGCATTGACCACAACATGAATGAGAACGGCCTTCGTGACGGCGTGTTGACGCTGGCGGGCATTGCCGTGCTGCTGGCGATGCTGCGCATGTCCGCCGAAATCGTCGCGCCGATTCTGCTGGCATTGTTCATCGCCATCATTGCGGCCAGTCCCGCGGAGTGGCTGAAACAACGCGGGATCCCCAGCATTTGGTCGGTGATCATAGTCGTCTTTGCGGTGGTTGTTATCCTGGTTCTGGGCGCCTCGATGCTGGGCAGTACCTTTGTGCAGTTCAACGAGGTCCTGCCGAGTTATCAGTCACGAATGGATGAGCTGACCAATCGATTGTCGACCTGGCTCGCGGCGAAGGGCATAAATATAGAAGATGTAGGAATTTTCGATGCCGTCGATCCCTCGGCGGTCATGGGATTCGCCAACAACCTGGTTGCGGGGATCGGCGACACACTGAGCAACGCCTTTCTGATCATATTCATCGTGTTGTTCATGCTGAGCGAGGCGTCAGGTTTTCCCAGGAAAATGGCCGCTATGGATAGCAGCGGTAAAAATCTGCAGTACATCGCAGACATCGTGCAGAGCGTGAATCACTACGTTTCGGCCAAGACTGTGGTCAGCCTCGTCACCGGTGTGCTGATCTGGATCGGCCTGGAACTGGTCGGCCTCGATTTCGCCCCGCTCTGGGGGTTTCTGGCATTTCTGCTCAACTTCGTCCCCAATATCGGCTCGGTTCTGGCCGCCGTTCCCGCGGTACTGCTCGCGATGTTGCTGCTCGACCCAACCCAGATTCTCACCGTCATCGCCATCTACGTGGGGGTCAACACGGTTATCGGCAACGTCCTCGAACCGACGATCATGGGCAAACGTGTTGGGCTGTCGGTGCTGATGGTATTCCTTTCGCTGGTATTCTGGGGCTGGATGTTTGGCGCGGTGGGGATGCTTCTCTCGGTCCCCCTGAGTATGG
>CAMYOI010000235.1 GCA_947259955.1 uncultured Gammaproteobacteria bacterium | reverse complement strand
ATCGTAAACAAACCATCGCGGGTGCAGTCTGCCGCACCGGCGAGTTGGCAGTCGTAAACAGTTACGGCCCGCATCACGGAGAAGAAAGTCCATTGCGCGGCTGGAACGGGTCAGGAACTATCTTTTTTTGCGGGTGCAGTTTGCGTTGCGTATTTTGTCAGAACTGGGACATTAGTCAAAAAGGCGTCGGCAGGGTAACCACGCCTGAAGAACTGGCGGATATGATGTTATCGCTGCAGCAACAGGGTTGTCATAATATCAACTTTGTCACACCCAGCCATGTGGTGGCACAAATCATTGCTGCCGTCGCAATCGGCGCCCAAAAAGGCTTGCGATTGCCATTGGTATATAACACCAGTGGTTATGACAGCCCCGAGGCACTGAGATTACTCGACGATATTATCGATATTTATATGCCGGATATGAAATACGGCGACTCAGCAAAGGCCCGCCAATACTCGAAGGTTCGTAACTATACCGAGGTAAACTTTACCGCGGTGAAGGAGATGCACCGCCAAGTGGGCGACCTGATTTTGGATGACAATGGCGTTGCTTTACGGGGGTTGCTGGTACGCCATCTGGTATTACCCAACAACATCGGCGGTACCAACCAAGTGCTACGTTTCCTGGCGACCGAGATTTCTACCGGCACTTATATAAACATCATGAACCAATATCACCCTTGTTATCGTGCCGATGATTATCCCGATATGAACCGGTCCATCACTCGGCAAGAATATCAGGAGGCGATTGACGCGGCGCACAATGCAGGCTTGCACCGTTTGGATGAAAAACGAACCATTCATCGGCTATGAATGTAGCGATCGCGATGCATCAAAACACTTTCTGCTGAAGCTCGGCCTGACGTTTTTTGGCTATGTTGAGTGTTTCTATAACTAAGAGTGCGGAGTCATCCTGAAATGAAGAAATCGATTGAACACAACGGTGGCATGATTTTCGGACATACGTAGGATATGTTAGCCTTGATCCGATAAAAAATTCACTAGATTTTTCTCAGGTGAGCAAGGCGAGATCGACCTGATCGGGTTCAGCGCACAATCCGAAGTCTAGGTAGTGAGGAGGTCGTGACTACACCTGCATCGCCTTGGCAAAACTCCTATGTGGAGCGCGAAATCGGCAGTCCTCGCAGAGAATTTCTGGATCACGTCATCATCTTCAACGAGCAGCACCTCAGGCGACTGTTGTCATCGTACTTGGATTATTACCATCCGTGGTGCACACATCAGTCGTTGGAAAGGGATTCGCCGAATCGTCGCCCAATACGATTCGCTGATCCAGGCGATTTTGTCGAGTGTATGGCCGTCCATGGACTCCATCACTACTATCTTCCGATGGCAGCATGAGTAAACGGGACGCACAAGGGTAAAGAGATGCGCCAACATCAGTATAGTTCGTTCATCGACGGCAGGGTAGGGTGGAACACCGTGCGTGACAAGACTGCGCGAGCGCTGACATCCAATGCAGAAATCATGCTAATGGATGAAGCGTTTTCCGCACTGGACCCATTGATTCGGACGGATATGCAGAATCTTTTGCTGGAACTTCAAAAAGACCTGCACAAGACAATTATATTTATCACCCACGATCTCGATGAGGCGCTCAAGCTCGCCGATCACCTGGTTATCCTCAAGGATGGTAGAGTGATCCAGCAGGATGAGCCCCAGCAGATCCTGCTCAATCCGGCAGACCCGTACATTGAGGATTTTGTCAGTGATATCAACCGGGCACGGGTTTTGCGCGTCCGCTCGGTCATGACAGGTATGGAGGAAGGGTTGCCAGCGGATACGAGTGAGGTGGATTGTGACGACACTCTGGAGAGCATTATTGCCCATTCAGAAGGGGAAACGCACAAATCCTACGTGGTGATGCAGGCCGGGGAGCCGGTGGGCACCTTGCACATGAAAGATCTGGTCAAGGCGCTGGTGCCGCGAATCGCTTCGGAATCGGCGATCCGGATGAATGCCGGAAACTGAACGTGATCGATGATATCCCGGTTCGAGTTGCGTTAATTTCAACCCGACGCAAAGGCTTCAAGCTTTTCAATCAGGTCCACAGGAACTTCCACCCCGCTTTCCTGCGCTTTCCGGCGGAATTGGTGACGTCGGTCACCGGGGATGCGCACACCTGGTTCAGTGGCGAGCGACTGTAACATGTGCTCAAGGCGCGAGCTGAATCCTGCATCTCCCTCGCTACAGAGCCGTCCGGGATCGAAAGCGATAAAAAATTGCCCAACCTGCGGTTTGCCACCGGAATTGTTTTTGAAAACCGGAGCCTCGAATGAGCAGTTGGGTCCGCTGACCACGCCGGCAAGAATATCGACCAACAACCCCAGGATCATGCCTTTGTAGCCACCGGCGGGAGCCAGTGTACCGCCGTTGATCACGGCGTTGGCATCCTCGGTGGGATTGCCTTCGCTATCGTAGCCCCATCCAAGCGGAATAGGCCTATTCTCGGCGGCGTGTTTCTTGATCGTCACCAAGGCAACCTGGCTGGTGGCCATGTCGGCGACCAGCGGCGATTGACCCTCTCGTGGAACCGCGAAGGCCATCGGATTGGTGCCAAAAAAGGCGCTGGCTTTCGGTGACGGTGCCACCGCTGAAGGTGAATTTGCAAATCCGATACCAATCAGACCGGCCTCTGCGACACGTTGGACGAACCAGCCAACCACCCCAGCTGAATAGGAATCGACGATTGACAGTGCTGCTATGCCCTGCTGTTTGGACAGGGAATAGAAATCCTGCTCGCATTCAACATAAGCGGTGTGAGCGAACCCGCTGTTGGCATGGCTGCGTATCGCCGAAGGTGCGATCTGCTCATGGGAAGGATAAGCCTGACCGTCCAGTTTGCCAACCTGCAAATGGCCGCAATAAATCGGCAGGTATCCGAGCCCAACGGTGCGGATACCGTCGCATTCGGCGTCGACGATGGATTGCACTGCAGGTTCCAGTTGCGCATCACCGGCCCCACAACCTTTTAGGGCTCGGCGGGAAAGATCCGCAACCTGTTCGAGAGATAGCCTTTTGTCTTTAGTCATCTCGAGTTAGGTCGAATTACAAAATTAGCGCTTTCTTTCTATCATATTCACCTGAATTGCTCCGTTGGAGCAAGGAATTCCTGAAGACAGATTGACTCATTCGGCCAGAAGGAGATCCACCGATCCACACATAGATGGCCCTGTCGGTGTCGAATATTCATGCAGCCTCCGGAAGGTAATAATAGTGTAGTCCTTGTACCGTGGGAAGCTCGACAACTTGGTCGGGTTTGGTGAATGTTATGCATCGCCCGTTGGACGCGTCCATGCCCAAGGATTGGTGAGCGCGGTGTATCCCGCTGCGGTTTGTATTTCTCCACCGTGGACTTGGCGACGTGGATTCCCAACGTACCAAGCTCACCAACGATACGAGGCGATCCCCAACATGGATTCGCTTCCCACATCCTCCTGATCAGGTTCCGTAATTCTGGGGATATCGTTGGTCGGCCGCGTCGGCCTGACTGGCTCAATCGCCGCCAATAATCGCGAAAGCGCTTTTGCTGCCAAGCGACTACCGTTCGCGGCTTCACGAAACACAAAGAACTGCGCCAACCCGACCACAGAGTGGCGATCTGCGACCACAGTAGTCGGTCTGCCGGTGCAATCCGCGGTCGCTGGCCAGTGCCTTGATAAACGAATAATTGATGCCGGAGCGCGGCCACTTGAAGTTGTAAGGGCGCACCTGTTCGAAGCGTGCTACTCAATAGTGAGAACAGAAAACGAATCAGTGAAGTCATGAATGCAAGAATTGCGGATCACAGCAAAAAATTCAATATAATCAACTAACATGCTTTTTCGGGACGGACAGGCAGGTAAACGCTATTTTTATTGGTTCCTACAATTTCCGCAATTTATATTCAGGAATAATACGCAGCAACTAGTGCGCGGTCGCGAGGGAACTTAATCAACCACAAAAGGTGGAGCGAGAGACATCATGGATGTACACCAAAGTACATGTCTGCCGCCCGATATGTACCTTCATGAACATGCTCTTATATTGAAGTACTTAGCACCAACGTTGATCTACCGAAACCGACGCGGAAATTGTGAGCGGGGTAGCATGAAAATGGGTAGTTTTGCTACCCATACTGCTACCCAAGCGAAATTTGTGTGAAGGGTAATGTTTGCAAGTTATTGTTTTTATTGGCGCGCTCGGAGGGACTCGAACCCCCGACCACCTGGTTCGAAGGCAGGCATGTGACTTACCTGTTTTGCCTTATGAATCAAAGACATCACCCCCTGATACTGTCCCACGTTTTGCAAGAATAATACGATATCTCGACAGAAGTATACGGGTTTCGTAGGAGTCCGTGGGACAACTAGAACGCGCCCTTTACTCCTACGTTCTAAATCGGAGACCAAATACACGCGGGCCAAGCAACCCGATGTGCGAACTGAAGTTGTAATTGGACACCCGCAGCTCATCGGAAAAAGCCTGTAATTGCAGGGCTTTCCAGCCACGAAGTGGATTTATTATCGGTTGCAGCCTATTATTATGTTGTTATGTTATTTGTTATAACCTATATAAATAGGATAGGATATAGGTTATAGGCAATAAAATGCGTGCACAGGAACGGGCTATGGCCCGCAAACAACTCGATAAGCGTCTGAATAAGCTACGGAATTCAGATGCGTTGTCACGTCCTCCGCGCGGGTGGATAAAGGCGATCCGGGAAGCGCTGGGTATGACGACCACACAATTCGGAAAACGGTTAGGTGTTAGTCAACCGACGGCGCTTGGGTTCGAAAAATCCGAGGTACACAAAGGCATCACGCTTGAAACACTGGAACGGGCGGCGCGCTCGCTCGATTGTCAGCTCGTCTATGCCCTCGTCCCGAGAAAACCCCTTGTATCACTGGTTGAGGATCGGGCACGAGAACTAGCGAAAAAACGCTTGCGGGCGACTAGTCACAGCATGGCACTGGAAGATCAGCGGGTAGATGAAGCTGACGAGCAGGAGCATCTGGAAAGACTGGTACAAAAGCTGCTAAATCAGCCCGGTTCGAAGCTTTGGGAGGATCAATGACCGATCCTCTCGGCTCACAGGATGATGGAGGAACAGAACTTACAGAAGAGGAACGCGAGGGACTTATTCCGTCCTATATCACACTACGAAGTGAACTGAACGAGGCGGAACAGGCAAATATTCTGGAAGCCGAAGAGTGGGCTTTTACCCGCAAGCGTGATCCGCTGGAGGAAAAGTTTCTTAACAACCTGCACAAGAGAATGTTTGGCAATGTCTGGCGATGGGCCGGGCAGTACCGTACTACCGGAAAGAATATTGGTATTGATGCTTATCGCATTCCCATGGAATTACGACAGCTTCTCGATGATTGCCGCTACTGGATCGAGAACGGGACCTACGAGCCTGATGAAATCGCCGCGCGCTTTCATCACAGGTTAGTGTTGATACATTGTTATCCGAACGGGAATGGTCGACATGCGCGTCTTGCAGCCGATCTTCTTCTTAAATCTATCGGCCGGGAGCGATTTAGCTGGGGCGGTGCAAATCTTGTTGATGTCGTAGAAACCCGCAAACGCTACATTGCGGCTCTGCAAGCAGCCGATGAGCACGATATCGGACCACTACTCAAATTCGTGCGATCATGATTCCCACTACGCCTTGATTGAACCGGGAATCCGCGCTTCCTCGGCATAGGCCGAGATCGGTTTGAAGGGTCGGAAATGAAGATTCAACCTGTGAGTGTCCAATTCGTAATTTTCTCCCTAAATCGATGGCTAGCGCAATCTTGTCGGCGGCGGCAATTCTGATAACCTTCTGACCCATGAAAGAGATGTCGCTGTTTCTGATCCATCTACTGACGGCCATCGCCAGGCTGCTCGGCCCGGTGGTGTTAAGGGCATCATCGCTGAGAACCTGCTACTCAAGCAGCAACTGATCGTCGTCTGTCGCCCCTGACAGCGTGCACCGAATCTGACACCGACTAACCGATTTCTATTTGGCTTGTTTTCACTGTTTCTCCGGCCCGGCCGTATTACGAAAACGGCCGTGATCGTTCGCCCGTCGACGCTGTTGCGATTTCATGAATATTTAGTTCGTCGAAAATATCGGGCGCTGTTTTCCGCTCACAGCAGAGGCAAACCCGGACCTAAAGGTCCATCGCAAGAACTGATTCGTGCCATTGTCGAACTCAAACGCCGAAATCAACGCTTTGGCTATCC
>CAMYOI010000234.1 GCA_947259955.1 uncultured Gammaproteobacteria bacterium | reverse complement strand
GCGAAGTTGTCGCCCGGCGGGCAGCTATCAATAAGAAATTCAAACCACTGGGTTTTCCGACCATCGCCTTTCCCTGTGATATGACCGATGATCCCCTCATGGAAGTAATGGTGACCTCGATCATGGTCGCCAAGTATGCGGGTATTGTCATTCTTTCCGACCTGCAGGGCGATACGCTGCAGTTCCTTATGGAATGTGACATGGAGGGCGGTCAGGCAACAATCGACGGTCAGTTCCAAACCGATGGTGAGACCGGTACGGGCAACATGGACATGTCGGTCAATGCCGGCGGTATGCAGATGGAAATGAACATGAACTGGACAGCCAAGCGCATCGGTGGCTGCTGACGTCCAGCGTCGGCGGCGCTGCGTGTATAAACCGGGGCCGGGATCCTGGTGAGAAATGCGGGCTAGAAACGCAGGCTAAGATCGAATGCCGTGATGTTGGCTAATTCCCTGATAAACCAAGTTTGATATCCTGCGAATCACGTTGCCTCGTGAATTGATCCACGACCCATAGTTCCGCGCGCGCTTCTGCTTTTCTATGACGCCTACCAGGATGTAGGGGTAGCGCCTGCCGTTTTTACCCCGCACCACCAGGATCCCCATATCCCCGCAAACGTGAGCGGTGCTCCCGGTCTTATTATAGACCTGCGTACCTTTGGGTATGGCCGAGGCTCCTGTGTAGAGCCGATCGGGTCCCGGCAATGCCATCAGACGTTTTATTTCCGAAGCGCCCGGGATTCCGCCCTGCCAGAGTGCGTATAAAAAACGGGAGTAATCGTGGACGGAAGCCTTGTTTCCGTAGGTTCGTCCACCCGCGGGGATGTATTCCACGATCCGGGTATCCTTGAACATGCCGGGGTAATTTTGCTTGAGTATGCTCTGGATCGCGGCGGGTCCGCCAACTCTGCGCATGATCCAGTTGGTGGATGTATTGTTCGAATACTGAATCATCCGACGCATATGGCGCCGGCTCTTCGGGCCGTAGCTGATGCCGTCAACCTTTACCCTGTGAAAAAACGCCAGTGCGAAGAACGGTTTCACCAGGCTCGCCGCCTGGAACTGGATGTCTTCGTTGATGCCGACAAGTTTTGCTCCCGACGTAAAATCATAAACAGACCAGGCGGTTCGCTCGTCCCGTGCAATCATTCCTTTCGATCGCAACCGCTTGATGTATTTTTCTACAGCCAGCTCCAGGTCCCGTATTTCCTGAGACGTGGCTGGTTTGGGCAACATTTTGGGCAGGGATTTGGGCAGCGGTTTTGGAATCCTGACGGTTTGTTTCGTGTAGCTGGCGACTTGTCGGTGCCCTGAATTGCCACCGGACGTCCCCACAAATGTCCAGTTCCGCGAGCGAATGGGGGAAGCGGATTCCAGGCCCCGGGCGCGCAGCAGCCGAGTGTGGGTCCGCGCCACCCGAATCGCTCCAACGCTGTCTCCTTTGCGGTGATATATCAATCCGTAGAGCCCGGGTTTCATTGCGATCCTGAGGTTTTTCGCCACCGCGGGGCCGAGTACACTGGCCACCTGTTGCCGGTATTTGAAGACATTATTCAGGCCGCCATGCCACAAATAGGACACGTCATAGCGGGCAATGCTGGCGGATGCAGGTATCGCGCCCGGGATCATCATGCCGGCGAAAATTAACATCGCAAGCGCGCCGCGGCACAGCGCGATGAGACCTGCTTTAGCAGTCAGCACGGTTGTGATCGTGTATTGATTTGCAGATAGTGAGGGGCCATCCTGATTATATTTACCTCATTTCCTAATGATTTAGAAAAAGTATGGCAAAAGTCTAGAGAAAAAGTGGCAAATTTATGCACTTTGGCTTGTTGTGTCGGATTTTCTGCTTCAAACAGTCAATGTTGGTCGGGAAACCGTTTGTCAACTTGTCGGCCATCATCGAACGCCTGGTCCGCAGGTCGAATTAGATTATTCTCGATCAGGGTTCACCAAACCGGACTCGCCCAGTTTGAAAGACGGTGCGATCCCTTCGACCTCAACCGTCAGATGGGATACCTGTGGACACATGGATTTGAGATCTGACTCTAGCTCGTCGATGATTTCTTCCGTTCGCTCGAGCGTCGCCTGGATCACGGCGCGGGTTTCTGCATACTCAAGGACCTTTTCATCCCGCCGGTCTTCAGCCACCCGCTGCAGAAGGGTCCGCTCATGTGTATCTATGCGCTCCCTCATGGAGGCAATCATAACCTCCTCGCGCAGCTCCACCTCCGCCACGATCACGGTGTGGGTATCATCTATGATTACCGAACGGAGATCGTGATACTTATCGACTTCGGGGTGGGATTGAATAAGCCTCCTGAACGCCTGTTCGGCAGCGTGGTCGCGGATATTGGTCAGGTAACGCATGTTGATCATTCCCAGAAAAAACGCGGTGATACCCAGCATGACGGCAATCACAATCGAGAACCCGATATCCCACATGTGATTGCCGGTGATCTGGGTCAAGCCGATTCCTGCCGCCGCCATGACGACCCCGGAGACCGCTATGGAATCCTCGAGCAGGACCGCAATCAGCGTGGGATCATCCGATGTGATCAAGTAATTGAAAGGATTCCGTTCACCATCAACCCGCATGCGGGCAAAGAATTCACGTGCGGCAATAATCAAAACGTATCCTTCAAGGATCAGCGCAATCAACAGCACTATCGCCGAGATCCAAATCGTATTGACTTCAATGCCAATGACTAACACCGAGGTCGGGCGATCGATGACGTCCAGCTGGTGGTAGGCATGCCAGGCATGAGCCAACCCAAGACCGCAGCCGATCGAGAACAGGCCAATCGCGCTCCAAAGGTTCCACAGATACTTTTTCTGGCCGTGGCCGAATGCGTACTGCCGATCGGCGGGCCGGCCGCCGCGAATCAGGCCAGTCAGCAGGAAAAGCTGATTGAGCGTGTCCATCAGGCTGTGCACGGCTTCGTTCATCATCGCCGCCGAGTGCGTGGCGAACGCGGCGCCAAATTTCAGCACCGTAACCGTTGCGTTCCCGAAAATCGCATATACAACAGCTTTTCTTGAACCCTGGGCCATATTTGATTTGGTGGGGGTATGGTGGAGTCTCTTTGCGGATTGTAACCGGTATATTGCACCGACGTGGCCGGAAAACTCAGCCATCTTGTTGACCACGTCGAACTATGCGCCGGTTTGCATAAATTCGATCGATGTGCCGTTTAGTCAGGAAATCGGCTGATCCTGAGGCAATATGCCGGTCGATATAACCATTTCGGACACTTGATCAAAATATTGTTATGATCGAGTGAGAGTAGAAGAACCAGGTCTAGATCGAAAGCACGGGTCAAGCTGATTTTGCACGGCGCCGCGGGAGGGAATATTCATGTCGGTAGAAGGCATCTGGACGTCAGAAATATTGGGCCTGTTCGGCTGGGAAACCACGGGCATCCTGATATGCGAAAACGGTCGCGCAATAGACGGCGGCAATCACCACTACTCCGTGGGCTCCTATGAAACGTCGGGCGATCAAATCCATATCGCCCTGTCGGTTGAGTACCACAGCACCCCTCGCACGATCTTTGGCGCGTCAGACAAGACCTTGAAGGTCGAGATCAACGGTACGGTGGAAAACGATATCATAATGGGCAAGGCTTATCGTGCCGACCGACCGGACCAAAAAGTCACGTGTAAACTAACTCGACGCATGGACCTCCCCGCAACCTGAGCGTGATTGACACGTTGACCAATTGAGGAGAACGATCATGTCCCGGAAAAATTCAAAACCGAAAACCAACGAAACCGGCGCCAAAGACGCAGCTGTCAGCAGTGAGAAAGACCATGGAGGGGAGCATGCGCTTGCAAAGAAAGAAAAGCGAAAGGTAATGCCCAACAAACTTTACGAAAAGGAACTGTTCAGGCTTCAGCTCGAGCTGGTAAAGCTGCAGGAGTGGATCAAGTACAAGGGGCTCAAGGTAATCGTGCTGTTCGAAGGTCGCGACGCTGCCGGCAAGGGCGGCGTCATCAAACGGATCATGCAGCACCTGAATCCGCGAATCTGCCGTGTGGAAGCGCTGCCCGCGCCGACGGAGCGTGAAAAGACCCAATGGTATTTTCAGCGCTACGTGGCAAAACTTCCGGCGGCCGGTGAAATGGTCCTGTTTGACCGCAGCTGGTATAACCGTGCCGGCGTCGAGCGTGTGATGGGTTTTTGTACCGACGAAGAATACCGCGAGTTTCTGAGATCCTGTCCCGAGTTCGAGCGCATGCTGGTTCGCTCGGGCATCATGTTGATCAAATACTGGTTCTCGGTATCGGATGACGAGCAGCAACGCCGGTTCCAGGCGCGGCTGCGGATGCCCCACAAGCGCTGGAAGCTGAGCCCGATGGATCTGGAGTCCATAACCAGGTGGGTCGAGTATTCCCGCGCCAAGGACGACATGTTTGCCCATACCGACATCAAGCAGGCGCCGTGGTACGTGGTGGACTCCGACATCAAGAAACACGCGCGGCTGAACTGCATAAGACACCTGCTGGGACTTATTCCCTACGATGATCGTACCCCGGCGCCCATAGAACTTCCTAAGCGTCGAGATTCTGACAGCTATATTCGTCCGCCCATGTCTGACCAGACGTTCGTCGAAAGCCATTATCCCTAGCAGGTCAGCAATCCGGACGCCCTCTATTGGGGCAATATGCTGGTTAGATAGATGCCGAGGGTGTTGATAACGGACTACATCGACGATACGTCTCTCGAATCCTCTGTGCTGTTCGATCTCGTGTCGTTGCAGCCCGGGGACGACGTAGAAGTTCTGCTGGTCTGGCGCAAACAGATAGATGCAGAATTCATGGACAGATTTCCAAATCTCAAAGCGATCATACGCTACGGCGTGGGTACCGAAAATGTCCAAATCGCCGAAGCGAAAAGACGCGCTATCGCAGTGTGCAACACACCGGATTACGGCGTTGACGAGGTGGCGCTGACTGCGATTTCCTTCGTGCTTTACTTCGATCGCGCGATACGGACTTACGATCAGAAAGCCAGACAATTTTCAGGCGGTATCTGGCAGAATACGGAGAAACGAATCAGACGCAGTAACTGCTCAACCGTGGGGTGTATAGGGGCGGGCCGAATCGGTTCCACTTTCTTGCTGAAAGCTCGCGCTCTGGGATTCAATACCGTCTTATACGACCCCTATCGACCCGCCGGCTATGAGAAAGTCCTGAGCTGCGGAAGGGCTGAGTCCCTGACAGAGATCCTCGAGATCTCGGACTTCGTCAGCATCCATGTCGTCCTTACTGAAGAAACCGCCAACATGGTCGACGACTCTTTCGTCAAACAAATGAAACAAGGATCGATCCTGATCAACACTTCGAGGGGGCAGGTGTTCAGCGGCCTGGATTTTCTGGTCGAACCGCTGAAATCCGGCAGGATCGGTGGCGTCGCTCTAGACGTGTTACCCCAGGAACCGCCGGTCGAAGGTGAGTTGATCGATGCCTGGCGCAATGAGGACGAGTGGGCCCGGGAGCGGGTTCTGATCAACCCCCACACTGCGTACTACTCCCAGGAGGCCTTCCAGGAAATGCGCACCAAGGCTGCACGCAACGCGCTCAGGGTGCTCGATGGCGAGCAACCCCTGAATCGGGTCAACTGAGAGCGCTGATCGCTGTGCGGAGGATTGGCGCCCTCTTATTTCCGGATTTCGAGCTGCTGGACGTGTTTGGCCCGTTGGAAATGTTCGGCAGGCTGCTTGACTGGTTATGTGCTGCATCCGCTCGGGCAGAGGTAACCATGGGTGTTTGCACTGGTAGCGCTCTTCTCGCCCGTGCGGGGATACTTGACGGTAAACGCGCGACCACGCACAAAAGAGCGTTCGAGTGGGTCCGGTCGGAGCCTTGGCCATGGGTCATGCCCAAAATTTTACCGTCCGGCTGGATCCGAATGTATTGCCAATCGCCCGTGATCGAGTTGAAGCCCGCCTCCATGTCCAGGCAGGTATATTTCGCGGCGAAGACTACTTTACATCGAGTATCTTAACGGTATAGGTGAGTTCCCTGCCCGCCAGCGGGTGGTTGTAGTCTAGCACGGCGACCAGACCCTTGATTTCCCTCACCGTTACGCGCTGTTTATTTCCTTCCGAATTTTCGGCGATCATCACAGAACCTGTTGTTCGGGCATCGCCGGGTATTCGATCGAGCGGAACTTCCACGATAAGACTATCATCGACGTTGCCGAAAGCGTCGGCTGCGCTCAGCGTTACGACTCTGCTGTCCCCCGCTTTCATTCC
>CAMYOI010000233.1 GCA_947259955.1 uncultured Gammaproteobacteria bacterium | reverse complement strand
CAGAAACATATCCGAACACTACGACGTCGGTAATGAATTCTTCGAAACGTTTCTGGACGAGCACGGAATGTACTCCTCGGCGACCTATCTGGATCCGGGTGATTCGCTCGACCGCGCCTCAACGGAGAAAATCGATCGGATATGCAGAAAACTCGAGCTCGGAGCGTCCGACTCGTTAATCGAGATCGGCGCGGGATGGGGCGGATTCGCCTGCTACGCGGCCTCCCGGTACGGCTGCACAGTAACTACGACAACCATATCGAAGGAGCAGTACGAAGCGGCTACGGCGCGGGTCAGTGCCGCCGGCCTTGGCGACCGAGTCAAGGTGCTCATGGAGGACTACAGAAAACTTGCGGGGAAGTTCGACAAACTGGTGTCGATAGAAATGATCGAGGCGGTGGGGCACCAGTACCTGGAAACATATCTGGCCAAGTGCTCCCGCTTGTTGAGGCCTACTGGAATGGCGCTGATCCAGGCGATAACGATAGAGGATCGACGCTATAAACAATCCCTGCACAGCGTGGATTTCATCAAGCGCTGTGTTTTTCCCGGCGCCTTCATACCCTCGGTCGGCGCAATCGTCGGCGGCGCTGGAAACGGCACGGATTTGAGGTTGATCAATTTTGAAGATCAGGGCGAAAGCTACGCGCTCACCATTGGGGCGTGGCGCCGCAAGTTCGAATCGAATCTCGCGCGGATCAGGCAGTTAGGATACAGCGAAGAATTCATTCGCAGGTGGCGATTTTACCTGGCCTATTGCGAAGGTGGATTTCTCGAGAAGACAGTTTCGAACGCCCAGTTCCTGTTTGCGAAACCCAAAAACCGTGGCAACCAGTGGTTGGCAATGCCAAAGTGAATGTGCTTTTGAACGTCGTATTCCTTCAGGTGCTTTGGTTCGGCGCCATTCTGGGGGCTGCGAACGAAATGATGATGCCGGCGTTTGTCTGGTTTGTAATATTCTTCTTTTGGCACGCCTTGTTCAATGAACACGCCAGGCGGGATCTGGCCATCGTCCTGTTAGCAACCCCGGTGGGTTTCGTTTTGGACAGCCTGTGGGTTCAACTCGGCTTGCTGGAATTCAGATACGCTACTCCTCATCCCGGGTTTGCACCGTTTTGGATCGTCATGCTCTGGGCGGGCCTCGCGCTTACTGTTAATCACTCATTGCGCTGGCTCCAATTCCGTCCGCTTGCGGCGGCTGTTTTATCCATGATTTCCGGGCCGCTCTCGTATTTTGCCGCCTCCCGGCTGGGCGCGGCGGAAATTATTGAACCATTGCGTCTCTATGTACTCCTCGGCTTGAGCTGGGCTGTTTTCATCCCCTTGCTGCTCCTGTTCGCTCGCAGCCTGGGCAAGCCCGAAATCCTCGGTCGATCCTTGTGACCGGAGTGAGCCTGATCTCGGTTTTCGCATGCACGGCAATGCTCGTTGCCTGGGTGATTGAGCGGAAAACGAGTAATGCCGGAATCGTGGATGTGTTCTGGGCATTCGGCATGATGCTGGCGGGGGCTTACTATGCATACACCGGGTCCGCACCGGGTTGGCTGCGCATGGTCGTGGCAGCATTGGCCGTGGGATGGTTTCTGCGCCTGGGCTTCCACATCCTGCGCCGTGTGATCAGAGAAAGCGAGGAAGACGGACGCTACAAGGCGATGAGGGCATGGTTGGGAAATCATGCCGGCATCGGCTTCTTTGCGTTTTTCCAGCTCCAGGCGGGATTCATCGTGCTGCTTTCCCTGCCGTTTTTAGCCGTGGCCAACACGGCGGAACCCAGCGTGGTCATGGTGGTGGCGGGAATCACGGTCGCTACAGTGGCGTTTCTGGGTGAAGCCACCGCGGACAAACAGCTCGAAGAATTCAGAGCCGATCCCCAGAACAGAGGGTTGACCTGCAGACAGGGTTGGTGGCGCTATTCACGACACCCGAACTACTTCTTCGAATGGCTGCACTGGTTCGCGTATCCCATCATGGGATTTGGCGGTCCGTTCGGTTACTGGCTGTGGCTCGCCCCGCTGGGCATGCTTGCGTTTTTGATTTTCTTCACCGGTATTCCGTTTACCGAGCAGCAGGCGCTCCGATCCCGCGGCGATGATTACAGGAGATACCAGGAACAAACCAGCGCTTTTTTTCCATGGCCGCCTTCAACACGGTATGAAAATTCATGAACACAATAACGTTGGCTGAAAAGGGACTGATCCCCGACAGCCTGATTCGGGTCGGCATCAGGCAATTGCTGCGAAAGCGCCTGTCGGACGAATACATCGATGACCCCGATCGACGTGGTAGGCGTTATCAAACGCTTTTGCAGGACCTGAAATCAAGTCCGATCGCGATTGAAACGGCGTCAGCAAACGACCAGCACTACGAAGTCCCGGCGGAGTTCTTTCAGTACGTGCTGGGTGAAAATCTCAAGTATTCTGCCTGTTACTGGGATGAAAACACCGAGTTCCTCGGCCAGGCCGAACAAAACATGTTGGACTTATACCTGGACAATGCCGAGATCGAAGACGGCCAGGAAATACTGGAACTGGGCTGCGGGTGGGGTTCACTGACGCTCTGGCTGGCGGAGAGGTTTCCAGCCTGCACGATCACCGCGGTATCCAACTCGACAAGCCAGCGACAGCATATCGAACGTCAGGTTAAGCTTCGCGGTATCGACAACGTCTCGGTTATCACTTGCGACGTTAACGAGCTCTCCATTGACAAACGCTTCGACCGCATCGTTTCGGTCGAAATGTTCGAACACGTGCGAAATTATGAAACTCTATTCAACAGGATTTCGAACTGGCTCAAACCGGGCGGCAAGCTGTTTGTGCACATATTTTGCCACCGCGTTCTGGCTTACCCATTCGATACCCAGGGAAACGACAATTGGATGGGTCGACACTTTTTCAGCGGAGGTCTGATGCCCGCCCGCGACACTCTCCTTCATTTTCAGGATGTGTTGACCGCCGAACGCCAGTGGGACTACTCGGGGGAGCACTATCGGAGGACCGCCGAAGCGTGGCTGTCGAATCTGGATCAATTCAGAAAGCCCATATCCGATTTGTTCAACCGTGTATACGGTCCCGGCAATGGGCATTTATGGGTACAACGATGGAGAATGTTCTTCATGGCCTGCTCCGAGCTGTTCGGTTTCGATGATGGAGGGCAATGGATGGTTGCGCACTATCGTTTCGCAAAAGATTCGGATGGCTGACCCCGGCAAAAAGGGATTACAGCACAAACTGACGAGAGTTTTCCTGCTGCAGGCCGTGCTCATAAGCGCGGCGATCGCGTTGGGAATATTCATATCAGCGAAAATATTCGAGAACGTGCTGGTGCAGGAAGCCCTCGAGGGCGAAGCGAACCACTTTTGGGATCGCTTTGATAGCGACGACGCAGCCGCCCGCCCCGACACCCTGAACCTGCTGGGTTATCTGGCGGTTGGCAACGATTTCACGGAAGTTCCCCCGCAGCTGAAAGACCTTCTGCCCGGTTACAGACGAGTCCCTATGGACGGCAATAAACCTCTGGTCTACATCGAAGATCGGGGCAACGCACGCCTGTTTCTTGTTTTCGATGAGGAACAGGTGTCCGGTCTGGTTTTTTACTTCGGTATCGTACCCCTCAGCCTGGCACTTATGGTGATCTATCTGCTGAGTTGGTTTTCCTATCGCCTCTCCAGGCAAGCGGTATCGCCCATTGTCAGGCTGGCACATAAAGTGCAGTCTTTTGATTTCAAAAACAACCGATTGAGCGATCTCGACCTCGACGAATTCAGGACCGCCTCCGACGAAGAAGTCGCCAAGCTGGTCGAAGCCATCGACCTGTTTACCGAGCGCGTGGAGCGTTTCATCGAGCGGGAGAAGGATTTTACCCGTGATGCCAGCCATGAACTGCGCACTCCCCTAGCCGTAATCAAGAGCTCGACCGCGTTGCTGGACAAACGCAGCGACTGGCAGGCTAATGAAGCGAAGGCCCTCGATCTGATCAAGCGGACGACGTCCGACATGGAGTCGCTGATCGAAACGCTGCTGCTCCTGGCAAGAGAAGAGAGCGACCCCCTGCCGGCGGAAGACATACTGTTGAATGACTTGCTGCCGAACATAACGTACCAGATGGAACAGGCGTTCAGGAACACACAAATCAAGACGACACTCGAGGAGAAGTGCCTGTTGTCGGTCAGTGCGCCTGAACGCGTGCTGAACATCCTGTTTTCGAATCTGCTTCGGAACGCGTTCTCCTACACCCGGCATGGGGAAATCGTCGTGACTATCGACGACGCATCGGTCACCATCCGGGACAGCGGTGTCGGCATGGAGGAAAAGGTTCTCGAAAACGTATACAAACCGTTCTTCAGGGGTCAATCGGATGCCCAGGGTCATGGACTGGGCCTGTCCATCGTCAAGCGATTTTGTAACCGATTTGGGTGGACGCTCAAGATAGCCAGCAAACCTGGCCACGGGACCGAGGTTTGCGTTCTATTTCCGGGTGGTCGGCGTATGGGCCGGAAAAAAAGTCAATCCGCGTCTTCCGGTGCGGCAAGTCGGTAACCGATGCCCTGTTTGGTCTCGAGCAACTGTACGTCGAAAGGTTTGTCTATTGCCTTACGAAGTTTGTATAGATGGCTTCGCAACGTGTCGCTATCGGGCACGAAATCGCCCCAGAGTTCATGCTCCATCTGCTCGCGGGTAACGAGCTTGGGAGATTCGCGCATGAGTATTCGCAGGATCCTCAGGCAGGTTGGGGACAGCTGAATACCTTCCTTGCCCCGTGTCACCTGCATCGACCGAGTATTGAACTCCAAGTCATGAACCTGATAGACGGCGCTGTCCAGCTCGCCCCGCTGGCGTCTTATCAAAGCCACAATACGGGCCTCGAGTTCCGGCATATCAAAGGGCTTGACCAGGTAGTCATCCGCACCCGTACCGAAGCCTCTGAGCTTGTCGTCGAGCTGATCGCGTGCGGTCAGCATCAATACCGGGGTTGCAATGTGGGCGTCCTGCCGAAGTCGGGAGCAGATTTCGAAGCCGTCGATTCCCGGTAACGCAATGTCCAATATGATAGCGTCATAGAGATTAGTGGTCGCGAGATGCATGCCGGACAATCCGTCATAGGCAAAGTCGACATTGATACCACAGCTCTCCAGATAGTTGCCGACGGCTTCGGCCAGATTTTTGTGATCCTCGACCAGAAGTACCGTTGTGTTCTCTGTCGACATTATTCTTAGTCCTCAGTAACTCCCAGGTCAACAAGCTGTTTTCGCAGGCGTTCTACCCGCTTGCGATTAACTCCCAGATCACTGTAACCAATGCGTGAAGAAGATCTGACCAACACAACGCCGGTTGATCCGTCTAAGCCGAGTTCGAGGTCGTCCACAAAACCGAAAACCTTGCTGCGACACTCCGCGTGAATATAGTATTTCGATTCACTGACAATTCGCGTCCGCGGCAGTGTGGCCACGGCCTCGCGGACTGCGGACCAGCCCTGGGCACGGTCTACCGTGAATGTAAACGGGGCGATATAGTGCGAATCATCCGGATCCACACTGGATACGCAATTCGGGGACGACGGGCACGGCGCAGGTTTGAATCCATAATCCTCGGCATCCGCACCTGGTCCACCGCTGCACAGCGTCATCAGGATTATCCCGGACAATGAAATCCGGGCCCAACCGAATCGGTCCGCGTTTTTTTCATTAGCTTGTCTAATTGAAAGCACCAAAGGCCGGATTTTGCGCGGCCTGGCGTGAATGGTTCGTGAATGCTATCGGCTTCACTAGCCACATCGCGGTGACAGGAAATCCCGAACCGTGGCAATTTCCAAAGCGCGAAGCATATCATCGATGCCAATGAGTTCACACTGCACGAAATCTGCCCGATACAATTCAAACCGCCTGACCTCCGCGCGCACGGTGCGGCATTCGGTACTTACGGAGCTCCATCAGTGACTATGGGTACTCATCGGGACAGCATGGCACGGGAACGATGTGGTCGCACCCGGAATGCTCACAGAATCTGACTGAGGAACTCCTTGGTTCGCGGATCCTTGGCGTCGTTGAAGAAAGTGAGGGGTGGACCGTGTTCCACGATGACGCCGCGATCGGTGAAGTAGATGTGGTCGGCCAGTTCCCGTGCAAAGCCCATTTCGTGCGTAACCAGAATACAGGTCATGCCTTCCTGGGCCAATTCCTTGATCGTCACCAGCACCTCCTTGACGGTCTCCGGATCAAGCGCCGCCGTGACCTCGTCGAACAGCATGACGTCCGGCTGCATGGCGAGAGACCTTGCAATTGCCAC
>CAMYOI010000232.1 GCA_947259955.1 uncultured Gammaproteobacteria bacterium | reverse complement strand
CCGTTCGCGACTCCCTACCTGAACGGCCGGAGGTGGCCGAAAGCGCCAGTACACCCTCGTCGATATATGATATCAACACTCAAATTTCGACGGGCTGCAATGGGTTCCATTACTGCCGGTGGGATTTTACAGAGTCCAGTAGATAATTTACTGCACTGCACAGACAGCAACCAGCCAAGTGCGGCCACTCGGGGTAAGTAGCACGACGGGCTCCTACATACTCCAAGCAGACAATTCGAACAACGCTACGTTGATCGAAATCGGACCTGGCTTGAGGATATTTTCGACTACCCGAACTGCTTAATACCTGCGTTTCGATCATGTCACGGGTGCTGTACACTTATCATGCTTTCCACCCACCCAGGAGGTCGATACGACAAGGCGAGATCAGTTCGATAGGCTCGTCGCTACGTACTTGGGTGCCGTCGAGACGGGAGACGCGGAAACTATAACGCGCTTATACGCTGGGGATGTGTTACTCCTAGTTCCTAAGTATCCCCCGATCAACGGACAGCAAGCCATCCAAGTATATTACAAAGAGAGTTTGGGCGATGGCTATAAAATGACTGTGAACGTCCAGGATTTCCAGGAACCGGGGGACACGGTATACGCCGCCGGCATGTTCGGATCGAAAGATAGAAATGGCAACTGGTTGGAGGTAGTTCAGCGCCAAGGCGATGAATCGTTGCTGATCCATAGACTGTGCTGGAACCAGAATTAGCCGATTGGTTACTTTGCTCAGATCTCAGCCATCGCCCGTGCGGTGAAGCTGGCTTTTGTCGGCTCTTTGAGCGCCGAGCGCTCGGCCAGTAGCGCGCGCGCCAGGCTCTTATGACCTGATCGAATCGCTCCGGCTATTAACGTCTGCGCGATGACATCCCGCTGCGCGTGGCTACCACCGAAGAATCGCGTGTCGTAGCGAATGGGGAGCAGTTCGTTAACCACCTGATCGTAATTGCCACTCGCAAAGGCCAATATTCCGCGGCAGACTGGAAGTCCAATCTCGCGTGCCATCCTCGATGTAGTCTGGTCGCCGCGGGCCTCTCGCTCCAGTGCCGCAATTACTGATTCGGTTTCCGCGCGGCGGCCGGTTTTTGCGAAACACATCATCGCATGCATGTCATTGAACGCGTAGCGCCCCTCGCTGGCGAGAGGCGACCACGCCTGAGACAGATTTTCCCACCTGTCACCGACACCTACACCAATCAGCTCCAAACGCCATAGCAATGCAGCGCAGTCTAAGATCTCCTCTACGAATTCCTGACCTTCGTAGCGAATTTTGGTGTCGTAGAGATCCAATACATCATCCATGTCGCCGAGGTCGAGGCGAAACAACGCGAGGTGCCACCAATTGTGGACAGTGAAATTGCCAGGCGCCCATCCTATACTTGTCTGCGTAAGCCACGCGTCTCCATCCTCGCGCCGCCCCTCCATCTCCATTACATGGGCAACCGCGTGTGCGGCCCATGAGTCGCGACAATCAGCCTCAACAGCTCGTCTCCCCTCTTTCTCGGCCCGACGATAGTCCCCTGACTCTTCCAGGCCAAACGCATACATACCCGAGACTGAATCACGACCTGGTACCGAGTCGTCCCAAGCTGGCAGCACCCGCGCCACTCGGTCTCGCAAACTGAAGGCGTTTCCGGTATAAAAATCGAGCAGATGGCCCATCTGCAACGCGAACAGGTCCCGAGGATAATCCACTAGGATACGGTCCCAGTGTAAAGCAGAACCGGTAAAGTCACCTTCATACCAGGCACGTACCGCCGCAATGTGGCCGAGCTCTCGTGGATTAGCCGTACCGGCCAGATTTTCTGATTTCTCCAATGGGCCCAGGGCATCAGGCAAACTTTGCTTGGTGTTTCCCAAGAGATTGTACATAGCGTTCAATGTATGCCCTAGAATCAGGTTCGGGTCGAACTCTAGTGCTCGTGCACAAGTAGCAATGGGATCACCAACGTACAGTACAGACTCGTTTACCGCGTCATCGTAGGCGCTGATTGCATCAGCGCTGTTGCTGGTGACCGGTACACCACGAGTGTCGTTAAGCATCGTTGTTCTCCCAACTGAATGCACCGTTTCATACTACGAAAGAATCGGGCGGAATACCACACTGTCGGCCGCGAGGAAACGGCGGCTATGGAGAGTCATCCGAGCCTTCAAATCGACATTCTTATACAGGCTAAAATGGTTGGAACTGGCCGATAACCGCCCGCGTGTGAAGGTGCGCGAACGGCAGCAACGGGCAATTTGCGGGCGTAGCGTGTTCTGGTTGCGGCCGGCAAGAATGTATCAGTTCCAGTTTATCCGGCTAGAACTGATATTGCCTTAGCTCGACAGGCGGCTGTCCCCGCCAAAGCGGACCGAGCAAACAAACCTTGGGCACATAGGTTTCTCTGCACCGCGTCACACAGCAACCAGCCACAGAACGACAATGGTGAACTTTAGGTGATCGAAGTCGCGGAGTTTGTTTGGCGCAACCACAACCCGCCAGCAACGACTGCAAGGAAAAATCTCCCGCCACCACTTGCGCCAGCGGAAACAGGTTTGGGGCCAGATATCGAGCGTCTCAATCAACTCTTGCCTGCGCTTCGGTGACAGCCCGTGTTCCAGGGCAGTGATGAGTATCACAATGGCGCCCAGATATACCTTCCTGCCAAGAAATCGAACCGAAGGCGTTGTGCTCCGACGCCGACAAGGCGCGGATATTGGCGGAGGCGCTGCAAAGGGAAGGATGGTCGGTCTTTTGGGACTGTAAGATCCCACCCGGCGAATCATCGGCTTCGGCTTTCATGTCGGCGACGTCAATGGCCCGGCACTGTGCCAGATGTTTCACAGCGTCATTTCTGGTTCTGGGTGTCCCAGCTATCTTAGTTCCGACCATGATCCATTATTTGAGTATCACCGATGAAAAGCGAATCTGCGCGTGCTGGAGATCCATGAAACCAAGACCGTGCCGTATGTGCCGGTCTCCCATCAGCTCATCGAGCAGTTGATTGGAGCAATTCGTAGGGAGTTCCTCGACCATGTCCTATTTTAGAACGCCACTGACCCGGAACGAAGGTTGGAAGAGTTTCGGTAGTGTTACAACGCCATCGCGTTCACGCTTCACTCAACGGAAACACACCAGCGGGGGCAGCGGGCATATCGTACACAAACAGGCCAAACTCCAAGACTTCCGCTGGAACACATATTGTCGAGATCCAGTCCAGCTCCCGCTGGCTGCCTGAACTATCATTCGCCATGTACGCCTCCCCGCACTCCATGCTGATACGATATGAGAACTTCTATGTATTCTTGTTCAAGACTTCAGGAGTAAGGGACCAATCACCCGATATGCAGTTCAGAATTCGCTTATGAAGTCCTCGACGACATTGTTGCCAAAATTAGGCGAGTTCAAATCGATCAAGGTCCATCACCTTGTTCCACGTCGCCACAAAGTCATGGACAAACCGTTCCTGCGAGTCCGCACATCCGTAAACTTCGGCGAGAGACCGGAGCTGGGCGTTTGAACCGAAGATGAGATCGACACGAGTGCCGCTCCACTTAAGTTCACCCGTTGCGCGATCGCTCCCCTCAAACACGTCTGCGGCTTCCGAGACCGGCTTCCACGTCGTACCCATGTCGAGCAGGTTGACGAAGAAGTCATTGGTAAGCGTCTCTGGTCGGTTGGTGAAGACACCATGCTGCAGGCCTCCGACATTTGCATTCAGAACGCGCAGGCCACCGACGAGAACCGTCATCTCCGGGGCGGTCAGCGTCAGCAATTGCGCCCGATCAACCAGCAGCTCCTCTGCCGATACGGTGTATCGGGTTTTCAGGTAGTTTCGGAATCCGTCCGCGACCGGCGCAAGCACAGCGAATGACTCGACATCGGTTTGCTCTTGCGAAGCATCGGTGCGTCCCGGCGTGAAGGGAACGGTCACATCGTGTCCGGCCTTCTTCGCGGCGTCCTCGACGCCTGCGCAACCACCCAACACGATCAGGTCAGCGAGAGAAACCTTTTTACCGCCGGACTGCGCGCCATTGAATTCACTCTGGATCGATTCCAAGGTGTGCAGCACCGTCCCCAGTTGATCCGGCTGGTTGACTTCCCAATCCTTCTGCGGCGCGAGACTAATGCGCGCGCCGTTCGCTCCACCGCGCTTGTCAGAGCCGCGAAACGTGGACGCCGATGCCCAGGCGGTCGAGACCAGTTGAGAGACGGACAGACCCGAATCAAGGATCTTGGCCTTAAGGGCGGCGATGTCCTGTTCATCAATCAATTCATGATCGACTGCGGGGACGGGATCTTGCCACAACAGCTCCTCGTTGGGAACTTCCGAGCCAAGGTACCGCGAGACCGGGCCCATGTCGCGATGGGTCAGCTTGAACCACGCCCGGGCAAAGGCATCGGCAAGCTCGTCCGGGTTCTCGTGGAAGTGCTTCGAGATCTTCGCGTAGATCGGATCCACCTTAAGGGCCATGTCCGCCGTGGTCATCATCGGGGCGTTTTTCTTAGACGGATCGTGAGCATCTGGCACGACGCTCGCAGAAGCATCCTTCGGTGTCCACTGGTGCGCCCCTGCAGGGCTCTTCGTGAGCTCCCACTCGTGGTTGAACAGGTTGTCGAAGTAACCGTTGTCCCACTTCACCGGGTTGTTGGTCCAAGCACCCTCCAACCCGCTGCTGATCGCGTCTCCAGCGCTGCCGCTCTCAAAGCTGCTGGCCCAGCCGAGGCCTTGCTGTTCGATGCTCGCACCCTCGGGTGCCGGACCGACGTACTTGTTCGGATCGGCAGCGCCATGGCATTTGCCGAACGTGTGTCCGCCGGCAGTGAGCGCAACGGTCTCGTAGTCATTCATCGCCATGCGAGCAAACGTCTCTCGAATGTCCCTGGCTGAAGCAAGCGGATCCGGGTTGCCGTTTGGCCCCTCCGGATTGACATAGATCAGACCCATCTGTACGGCTGCGAGGGGATTCTCAAGATCCCTGTCGCCGCTGTAGCGCTCGTCAGCAAGCCACTCGCCCTCAGACCCCCAGTAAATGTCCTCTTCGGGCTCCCAGATGTCCTCGCGCCCGCCGCCGAATCCAAACATCTTGAGTCCCATCGACTCTATGGCGCAGTTACCAGCGAGAATCATCAGGTCGGCCCAGGAGATTTTCGTGCCGTACTTCTGCTTGATCGGCCAGAGCAACCGACGCGCCTTGTCGAGGCTCACGTTGTCGGGCCAACTGTTGAGGGGAGCAAAACGCTGCGCACCGGAACCTGCGCCGCCGCGGCCATCGCTGGTGCGGTAAGTGCCTGCGCTGTGCCACGCCATGCGAATGAAGAACGGTCCGTAGTGGCCCCAGTCGGCCGGCCACCAGTCCTGCGACATCGTCATCAACGCTTTGAGGTCCTTCTTCAGGGCATCCAGGTCGAGTGTCTTGAACTCCTCGGCGTAGTTGAACGCGTCCCCCATAGGGTTTGAGAGGCAAGAGTGCTGGTGAAGTATCTTGAGGTTCAACTGGTTTGGCCACCAGTCTCGGTTAGACGTGCCGCCGCCCGCAACGTTTCTGTGAGACCCGCCCGTTACCGGGCATTTGCTTTCAGCAGCCATAAAGTTCTCTCCTGTCATGTTTTAGAATTATTCACGGCCCAATTAGCATACGTGCGTTGGTGCCCATTTGCCCAGTTAATTTTATCTGACGAATCGATAGAGTTTTCAAATCGTGGAAGATTTGAAGGATCGTTAGAAGGACGTCACGCCATTCTCACACAGAGAGCGACGTCTTTGGTCGAAGCGGTCTTTGCCAATATCGCTCGATCTTTGTATGAAAAAGACGATGCAGGTATTAGGGGACAGACCACATTATATACTGATTGAGTAAATCAAAGGGGCCAGTGCCGTTCGATTTCTGCCTGGATCTGAGTGTCCCCATTCGGCCGGGGCCCGACTCTCGCCGCGCATCGAAATGTACGCACCCAGGACCTGTTTACTTAGTCAACCTTAACGACCCAAGTTTCATCCCGAAGCATTGGTCAAGGATCAGTTCTTTTCATCCTTGAATCCGACGTGCCAATGGGTCCCATCACAAAACGGCTTGTTCTTCGATCCACCGCATCGACATAACGCATATCGACGAGGGTTATCATCAAAGTGAATTGATGGGACTTTTAGAGTTACTTCACCGGTAACATGATACGGGCCGTCTGTGGACACGACGATTCCGTCATTGCCAGTCTCCTGGTTGGCGCGCTCACCACCAATGCTATAGCTCAATGCTCCGGACGGACATTGCTTGATAACCGCGATGATAGCCTCCACATCCGCACCGTCCGGGTTAATCCATGGTTCCTTT
>CAMYOI010000231.1 GCA_947259955.1 uncultured Gammaproteobacteria bacterium | reverse complement strand
GGTAGAAAAGTATCGGCCCAAGCGAGCCGGGCCGGCGTCCCCGATGTGGAGAACATTCCTAGACCAGCATGTTCGAGATCTAGTATCGATCGACTTTTTCATTGTCCCGACGGCGCAGTACACAGCGTAACAGATTGTCGAAGCGTTTCCGTTTGATACTGCTCCGAGTTATTTGATTCGAGACGGCGATGGCCTATACGGTGAGCGCCTTACGCGTAGGATTGAAAGTCTGGGTATCGACGAGGTCGTCAAGGCACCCGCGTCGCCATGGCAACACGCCTGTGCGGAACGAGTGATTGTGACGCTACGCCGGGAACTTTTCGACCACGTCATCGTGTTCAACGAACGGCATCTCAAGAGACTTATGTCGTCGTGTCTGGATTACTACCATCCGTGGCGAACACCAGTCCTTGGATAGCGACGCGCCGGACGGTCGTCCCGTACGAGCAGCGGATCCCTGCGATGTTGTTGAATTCCCGGCCGTCCACGGTCTTCACCATGTCTATCTTCCGAAGGCTGCATGAGTATTCGGGACCGACAGGTCTTGCTGCAGCTCGCGGAGTAGCACAAGGACCTCTTCAGTCGCTGAGGTGATGCCTTTCGCAACAGCCTGCGAGAGTGGCCCCTCGCTCGTGACGCTGCCCTCGATCCCGACGATTTCGACGCGATGCGGGAGTCGCCCGAGCGCCTTCGCCAGCTCCAGCGCTTCGGCCACGCTGAGGTTGTGGCTCGAAAAGCCTCGCCGAGGTTGCAGCGAGTCGAGTGGGATCCGGCGGACCGTTCCCGCAGGCCTGCCCGACTGCATCGCGTCGACAATCACCACGGCATCGGCGCCGCACATCTCATCCAGGAGATCGAGTCCGGGCCGGTGGCAGGCGACGACGTCGACGTTTGCCGGTAGCGAACCCAATCTCAGGCGATTGGCAACGGTGAGACCTGCAGAATCGTCCCCCTGTTCGCTGCCGACGCCGATTACTCGGATGCGCATGCAGGATCCCGCCGCTCGATGTCGAGCTTAAGGAAGTGGGTGGCGCACGAGATGCAGGGGTCGTAGTCGCGGATTGCCGCTTCGCAGGCGCGGCGCGCTTCGTGCTCCGGCAGGTTCACAATGCCGGGCGCGAGCGCGCGCAGGTCGTCCTCGATGCGGGCCTGGTTCTGCGCGGTGGGCGGGATGATGCGGATCTGGAGGACATGACCCACGGCATCCGTCTGCACTGCGTTGTAAAGGATGCCCCGGGGCGCTTCCGTGACCCAGCTGGCGGAGCCGGCCCTCGGCGACCAGTCTGCGGCGGGGGCCGGCGGCGGCTCGAACGAGTCGATCACGTGGATCGCCTCGTCCATTGCCTGGAGGACCTCGATGCCGCGCGCGAAGACCGATGCCGCCGGGTCCGGCGTGGCGAAGCGGTCGCTTAGCTCCTCGAAGGCGGCCGCGGCCGTGGGCGCCAGGCGGTCCGCATTGAGCATGACGCGCGCGAGCGGGCCGACCATATAAGCGCCACGCCCGCGAATTCGACAGTGCATGGCCGTCGAGTGCGGCACCTGCTTTTCCTCGAAGGCCTGGTCGAACTCGGACGCTGCAAGCGCGAGTCCGTGCGACGAGACGATGCGGCCCTCGTTCATCGGGTACTCGTCCGCGTGGCGCATCGCGACGAGCTCGATGTCCTGTGGTCGCCGGGGAACCGGGAGGGACGCGAACCAGTGCAGCAGCGCCTCGGCGGCCCCGCGCTCGCGGCGCAGATCCTCGGCCAGCGCGTTGAGGTCTGCGCGGCTAGGCAGGCTCCAGAATCCGCCGATGCGAACGCCGACCGGATTGACCGACCGACCGCCGAGCATTCTCAGGATGCGATTGCCGAGGTCACGAAGTGTCAGCGCCCGGTTGACCTCGGCGGGATGCACGCGGGCAATGCCCATTACATCGTCGAGGCCGAGGAAGTCCGGGGCGGCCAGGAGCATCATGTGGAGGAGGTGGCTCTCGAGCCACTCGCCGGCGTAGTACAGGCGGCGCAGCGCCCGAACCTGGGGATGCACTTCGACCTGGAAAATCGCCTCCAGCGCGTGGACGACGCTCATCTGATAGGCAGCCGGGCAGATGCCACAGATGCGTGTGACGAGGTCGGGCAGTTCGCTCACGTCGCGGCCGCGCAGGGCAGATTCGAAAAAGCGCGGCGGTTCGAAGATCTCGAGCCGCAGATCGGTGACGCGCGTACCCTCAACGGTGAGGTGCAGGGCGCCGTGGCCTTCCACCCGGGTGACCGGATGTACGACGAGGGTGCGTGCCTCACTCATCGCGGTTCTCGAGTCGGTCTGCGAGGCGGCGGAACGCCGGCTCGTTGCCGGTGATGCCGCGGAATCTTCGCGCCACGTTGCGCCGCCGCAGGCCCAGGGCCAAAAGCTGGTCGGCCAGCGCGTCGACATTCGGGTCGTCGGTCGGCCCGAAGCAGGCGTAGCAGTCGCGCCCCATCGACGGGCAGATTGCACCGCAGCCTGCCCGGGTCACCGGGCCCATGCACGGCATCTGCCGGGCGACCATAACGCACACATTGCCTTGCCGCTTGCACTCGAGACAGACGCTGCTTCCCGGCAGGTCCGGCGTGGCGCCGAGCAGCGCGCGGGACAGCACGCGGAGTACCTGCAGCTTGTCGACGGGACACCCGTGAACTTCGTAGTCCACCGGCACGTGCGCGCTGATGGGGGTGGATTTCTCGAGCGCGTCGATCCACTTGGGATGGGGATAAGTTTGTTCCCGCCACTCGGCCATGCTGGCGACGTTGCGGAGCGCCTGGATGCCGCCCGACGTCGCACAGGCGCCGATGGTGATCAGCTGGGCGGCGCCAGCCCGGATACGGCGGATCTGCTCGATCTCGTGCTCCGTCGACACGCTCCCTTCAACAAGAGCGACGTCATAGGGCCCGTCTTCCAGGCGGCTGGATGCCTCCACAAAGTACGCGACATCGAACCGCTCAGCGAGCTCGATTAGCTGCGCATCGAGATTCAGAATCGATACCTGGCAGCCGTCGCACGAGGTGAACTTGAAAATGCCAAGGCGCGGGCGCTCGCTCATAACCCCTCCACTCCAAAGAACGGCGCGATGCGTCGGTAGGGAACGACCGGGCCATCTTTGCAGACAAACGCCGGTCCGAACTGACAGTGACCGCAGAACCCGACGGCGCACTTCATGTTGCGCTCTATCGAGATGAATATCCGATCCTCCGAGATCCCCCGGCTGCGCAGCACTCGGGTTGCGGACACGACCATCGGCTCTGGGCCACACATGAACACCACCCGGTGAGTGGGGTCGAGTTCGGCCTCGTCGAACAGCGTCGTGACGTAGCCGACGTGCTCGCGCCAGCCGCGATCGGGCTGGTCACATGTCAGATGAACTTCGGAGTTTGGCTCCCTCCGCCAGTCTTCGAAGCGTTGGCGGTGGATGAGATCAGCCGGCTCCTTGACGCCGTGGAGCACGCTGATGCGCCCGTAGTTGGAGCGTCGCCGGAACATGTAATCAATGGCGCCGATAACGGGCGCGCTGCCGAGGCCGCCGGTGACGACCAGGACGTTTTTCCAGCGCGCCTCCTGTAATGGCCAGGGCGTTCCGTACGGGCCTCGCAGCCCCAGGATGTCGCCCTTCTCCAGCTTGCCAATCACGCGCGTCGTGCGGCCCACGATACGGATGATGTGTTCGAGGTCTTCCTCTTCCGGATCCGAGGCAATGGAGATCGCGACCTCGCCGACGCCGGGCACGTAGACCATGTTGAACTGGCCCGGCAGGAAATCGAAGCAGCGGCGTGCGGCGGGATCGCGGAACCGCAGTCGGTAGGAGTGGATATCCGGCGCGAAAGAGCGCTTCTCGACGATCTCCACCTGTTGGGGAACGAGGCAGTGCGCCGCGCTCTCCACCGTCTCCACCAACTCCATCATCGCCGCGTTCTCCGAATGGCGTCGATCTCCTCGGTCGGATCGATCCCGACCGGACACCAGGTGACGCAGCGCCCGCAGCCGACGCATCCCGACGTTCCGAACTGGTCAATCCAGCTTGCAAACTTGTGCACCAGCCATTGTCGATAGCGATCGCGAATGAGGGGGCGGTGGTTCATGCCGTTGACCTGGGCGTGGTCGCGATCGAAGCAAGAGTCCCACTCGCGCACCCGCAGGGACGTGCTGCCGTCCAGGCTCGGCTCGTCCCGTTCGTCGTGGCAAAAGCAGGTGGGACAGGTCATGGTGCAGTTGCCGCACGCGAGGCAGCGGGCCGCGACGTCCTCGAAGCGCGAGTGCGCGAGGTTCTGATATAAGAGTGCGGGCAGGTCACTCGTATCGAAGCGGCGCTGCATCTCGTTGGCGCACCCTGCGAGATCTCGCCGTTCCTGGAGCAGGGCCTCGGCGCTCGCTTCGGGCAGCACCAGGAGGCTAAGGATTTCTTCACCGGCCGGGCTGCCGGCGCGGACGACGAAACCGTCATCGAGTTCAGTCAGGGCGAGGTCGAAGCCCTCGCGGGCTTCCGGGCCCGTTTCCATCGAGGTGCAGAAGCACGTCGAGACCGAGCGCGTACAGTTCACGGCGACCAGAAAGAGGCCACGGCGGCGCACCGCGTAGTACGGATCCGGATAGCGGTCATTGAGGAACACGCGATCCTGGATCTCGAGTGCGGCCAGGTCGCACGCGCGAACGCCAAGCACGGCGATCCTGGCTGGCTCCGGCAGCGTGGGGCCGGCGGTGAACGATTCGCCCGGAACGTGTATCTCGACCTCGACCAGTGACTCCTGCGGCGCGAATACCAGTCGTTTGAGCGAGCAGGGTCCGTTCACGACACCGAACGCGCGCTCGTCGCCGGCAGGCTCCAGGGAATAGGCGCCGGCACTCTGGGTGTCGCGCTGACCGATCGGCAGGTCCTCGACGGTACGGATTTCGTCAAGGACGACCGCGCCGTCCCGGACGGTCGGGCCGAGGACCTGGAAGCCGTGCTCGTGAAGGACGTCGCTCAGGCGCTCCAAGCCGCGCCGTTCCAGCCATTGTGAATTCTTGTCGTTTACCACAGCGGCCCTCGGGCGCCGAGACGGCACCGTTCCAGTGTGCCAGTGTGCCAGTTTGTGACGGCGGCACAGCCAGCGCCAACCGGTGTAATCGAGGTTGCCGGGAGATTCCCCATTGTGATTTGACAGCGCATTACAAACGGATAGTAACTATAAACCCCACGTCTTGCATTGAAAAGGCCGTTGTTTCGGGATGAGGGTGTATGCGTCGCTGTCGAAACGCGTTGTTTGAGATGTGATTCTCGATTTAATCCGCAACCGGGATGGTTTTCCCCCAGCCAATACGCAACCCCCTCAGACAGCTCGATCCACAGCCCCGTTCGTGGGATTTAAATGGAAATTTAATTTAGTGTAGTTTACGAGGTGAGTATTTACACTGCCCACAAGTATCAAATTGATGAGCTTCTGTCGTGAAGTTCAAACGCTCAATATTGTCGATGCCGTTCAACGAATCCTGCCAGTCTAATTCCAGTAGGGCAAGAACGTCCCCCTGCTGACCTCCAACATTATTACCCGGTTGCTCTTTAGCGAAGATCTGTACGAATTCATAAATAAAGTTCGCGCTCACTTCGGAACAGGCGAATAATGTCACAAACATACACGCGGCAGATAAAGTGATGTCCTTCTGAGTTGGCGCCGCCCCCATAGATACCTCCAGTGAAAAATGTCCCTCCAAAGTATAGAGAAATCAAATTTGTGATTCACCCCAGCACAACAAACAGTCACCTATTCCTCTCACTGTGACCTTAATCACGTTTAGATTTCAGAGAGAAAACGTATTTAACACGTATGGTTCAGCTGGAAATCGCCGTTTCTGCGGTCTCTAGTAAAGTTCCGCGCTTAATCCGGGGGGTTTAAGCGGTTGAATCCTCAAAATCGGCCTCTGAGACAGTCTATCCCCGTACTAACACGGCGTTTCGCAAATCGGAGGGTAATACTAACGCTGGTGCCTACTGGGAAACGGCGGTGCTTCCCGCAAGAACCCCTCGGCATTGTGGCGACGTCCACGGTCGGCGCTACTGCATATGATCTTTCTAAGGCAGCCTCATCCGCTTCGTTACTCGATATCGTTCTTCCATCCTTATCTCGGTATTTATTGGAACCGAATCAAAGCTTTGCTGTGTGCGTCGTCAGTTTACTAATTGTCTGGGCTCTGAATCCAAGATAGTAATTAATTTGTGTGTGTGGTTTTCGATTGAGCTATACTGCACAGTGTATGCTGCTCTTAGCGTGTCGAACCTAAACTACGCGTTCAAGGGAGCCAAAAAGACGGTGTTGTGTGCATGTCCGTATTTCGGAAAGCCT
>CAMYOI010000230.1 GCA_947259955.1 uncultured Gammaproteobacteria bacterium | reverse complement strand
TTCGATTTCCAACGCGTCCGCCACTTCACGCAGGCCGGCTGTGTCTATCAGAGTAACGGGCATTCCGTCGAACGTAATATGCAGCTCGATGGTGTCTCGGGTGGTGCCAGGCGTGTCGCTGACAATGGCCCGGTCGATTTGAGCCAGCGCATTGAGCAGACTGGATTTTCCGGCGTTGGGCCGCCCGGCAAGCACGACCACCATACCTTCATTGAGCAGTCGACCTTGCCGCGCCGACGAAATCAGCGTCTGCGTCGACAGTAGAATGCCATCCAGTTTGCTGAGCAGACCATCATCGCACAGGAAGTCGATGTCCTCATCGGGGAAGTCGATTGCTGATTCGACGTACGCTCGCAGCTGGATGAGCTGCTCCACCAAGCCCGACACACGTCGGGAAAATTCGCCCTGAAGTGATCTCTGGGCGGCACGGGCTGCCTGCTCGGAACTACTGTCTATGAGATCCGCCACCGCTTCGGCCTGGGCGAGGTCCAGCTTTCCGTTCAGAAAAGCGCGTTCGGTAAATTCTCCCGGCCGAGCTCGACGCGCGCCGTTTTTCAAGCACTGGTTGAGTAGCAATTGCAAAACAACGGGGCCCCCATGTCCCTGCAGTTCCAGAACGTCCTCTCCAGTGTACGAACCCGGCGCTGGAAAGTAGAGGGCTATACCTTGGTCCAGGATATTTCCATCACGGTCCCTAAAACACGATAGGGTTGCCTCGCGGGGTCGGGGCAGACATCCGATCAATTGGTGTGCCAGCGCATCAACACCTTTCCCGGATACCCTGATCACTCCGATACCACCTCGTCCAGCAGGTGTAGCTATGGCAGCAATGGTTTCTCTGTCCGACATCGGCGCCGGTCTGGTGCAATATGCAGTTTAGGGACTTCCTATGACGATCTTGTTGATGTACCACTGTTGAGCAATCGATAATACGTTATTGACCAGCCAGTACAGCACCAGACCGGCCGGAAAGTATAGAAAGAGAAAAGTGAACACGATGGGCATGGCCATCATAATTTTCTGCTGCATGGGGTCAAGTGGCGATGGATTCAATAGCTGCTGCCCCAGCATGGAGGCACCCATCAGCAGCGGCAGAATGAAATAGGGATCCTTTACCGACAAGTCCTTTATCCACAATGCGAAAGGCGCCTGCCTGAGTTCAACACTTTCCAGCAACACCCAGTACAGCGCGATGAAAACGGGAATCTGGATCACTATGGGTAGGCAGCCACCGAGCGGATTGACTTTCTCCTTTTTGTATATCTCCATCATGGCCTGATTGAGCTTGGCTTTATCGTCGCCGTGGCGCTCCTTCAGGGTCTGCAGTCGCGGCTGCAGTTTCTTCATCTTCGCCATCGATTTGTAACTGGTCGCTGACAGCGGATAGAAGGCCAGCTTGATCATGAAGGTCAGCAGGATTATAGACCAACCCCAGTTGTTGACGATTCTGTTGATCTGGTCCAGTACCCAGAATAAAGGCACGGATAGAGGCGTCAGCCAACCAAAATCCACGGTCAGGCCAAAGCCTTCTGCCTGTTGCGCAAGGCGGTCCTGCTCTTTGGGGCCGGCGAACAGTAAAACATCCAGGCTACCCGTCGCACCCGCCGGTATTGACTGGGGCAAGAGGGTGTTGAAGCCGATGTTGTACTGCGGTCCACCCGCTTCGTCGATGACCCGGCTGTAAAATTGAAAGGGCCCTTCTCCCTGAGGAAACCACGCACCGACAAAGTAGTGTTGAAGCATAGCTACCCAGCCCGAGGCGACTCTCAAGTCAAGGTTGCCGTCAACCATTTCCGAAAAATCAATTTTTTCGAACTTCTCTTCCGGCGTGTAGATAGCACCGCCTAGATAGCTGGGCACGACGTCGAGAAAGAAGCCCCGGCTCTGCACCACCTGGGTACGCAGAAATTGGGCATAAATATATCCCTGCCAATCTTCCGCCGACTGATTGTCCACGAAGAATTCAATTCTTGTGCTATAGCTGTTTCGCTCGAATATAAATTTCTTGGTGAATTTAACACCATCACCGGATTCCCAGTAGAGCGGTACGACCAGTGACTGTTCACCATCCTTGAGTTTGAATTCCGTTGCTTCGGCACTGAACTGTGTACGGTGATTGGGGTACTCCTGCTTGTTGCCGATCAGGCCGGTCTGGGTGATGAAAATATCAACCGCCTCGTTCTTTAAAAGATCAAAAGGCAAATCCGGTTGTTCAACGCTGATTGGGTAGGTCAGAAGAGAAAGCCGCTTCATGCTCCCACCCAGGGTATCTATTTCCACCCGGAACAGATCCGTCTCGGCCACCAGTTTTGGTCGAGGCTGTTCCTGCTGAGCAGGAGTGTCTACAGACTGGGATGGTGCGTTCGGGACTGTCGGTGTAGTTGGAATGTCGGCTGCCGGCGGCTTCGCCGGTGAGCCTTCCTCACCGCTCGGCTGGCTCTGGGTAAACGCCGGCGGCTTCGCCGGGGCTTCTTGTTCCAACCAGCGCTGGTAGAGCAACAGCAATATGAATGCCAGGGCAAACAGCAATAGCACTCGTTGTATTTCCATCAGCGTGCGGATCCTTTTTCGTTGTTGTTTTTCACTCTATCTCCGAAATCCTATGCCAGATCTCATTCAGATCGATTCGCAGCCTCTGCTCATCAGAAACGGTATTTCTTAACACGATCACCGCTTCCCGGTTAGTTAGTATGTCCTGGTTCAACCGAAAAGATTCACGTATCAAACGTTTGACTCGATTTCTTTCTACTGCTGTTTTCAGGAAACGCTTGGGAGTCGCCATACCCAGTCGCGGTGTGGCGTGTTCTCTCTTGCTTGCATACCAACGGACAGCGCCAACGGTCCCGCGGTACCTGGAGGATAGAATCCGTTTGTAAGACGAAGGATCCTGCAGTCGGTTTTGACTCGAAAACCGACTGCCATGCGAAGTAGAATGCAGGATGGTTACGCGCTCAGACGAGAACGCCCTTTCGCACGACGTGCATTGATCACGGCACGACCACCGCGAGTTCGCATTCTTGCCCGAAATCCATGTGTACGTTTGCGCTTTATCTCACTAGGCTGGAATGTACGTTTCATAATGCTGTATAACTCCAGAGAAAAGGTCAGCCGGCCCGGAAAGCAAGGGCTGGTAAAAAAAGGCGTGCAAAGTTAATGCGTTTACGGCGTAGTGTCAACTTAAACCACTAGAAGAATCGAGGAATATCGGGGAGCTTTAGGGTGACAAAGCAGAGTTTTTGGCGGCTATGTCTGGGCCATTTGGAGGACGAACTGCCGGAGCAGCAGTACAATACCTGGATAAGGCCTCTGCAAGCGACTGAAAGCAAGCACGAACTGATACTACATGCACCCAACAGATTCGTTCTAGACTGGGTAAAGCAGCAATATCTGGAGCGAATCTCGCAATTGGCGCGACAGACTGCGGGGACCGAGATCGAGGTATCTATCGATATTGGCACATCGGGGTCGTCCAAGCCTGAAGCGCGTGCATTGGAAGAGTCCGAGCGCAACCCCTATGCGGTGGGACGCCTGAACCCGGCTTTTACCTTCAGCAACCATGTCGAGGGAAAATCAAACCAACTGGCGAGAGCCGCCGCGACGCAGGTCGGGGAGAATCCGGGAAAGGCTTACAATCCGCTTTTCATCTATGGCGGTGTCGGGCTCGGCAAGACGCATCTCATGCAGGCTGCGGGAAACCTCATACTGGAAACCAACCACCGGGCACAAGTGGCCTATGTCCACTCCGAGCGGTTCGTGGCCGACATGGTCAAGGCATTGCGCCACAATGCAATCAACGATTTCAAACGGCATTACCGGTCTCTGCATGCCCTGCTCATCGATGACATACAGTTTTTTGCGGGCAAGACGCACTCCCAGGAGGAATTCTTTCATACTTTCAACACGTTACTTGAAGGACAGCGGCAAGTCGTGATCACCAGTGACCGCTATCCCAAGGAAATTACGGGCGTTCAGGAAAGGCTGATATCGCGTTTCGGCAGTGGTTTGACCGTACCCATTGAACCACCAGAATTGGAGACACGCGTTGCTATCCTGCGTCAAAAAGGCAAGGCCAAGGGTCTGGAACTTCCCGACGACGTAGCTTTTTTCATAGCCCGGCATGTCCGATCCAACGTCAGAGAACTAGAAGGGGCTTTGCACCGCCTGTTGGCGAGTGCACGCTTCACCGGAAAGCCTATAGACATCGATCTGACGCGGGAAGCGCTCAAGGATATTCTGGTGTTCCAGGAACGACGAGTCACGATGAATAATATTCAGAAAACTGTCGCCGAGTATTACAATATGCGTGTTGCTGACCTTCATTCGAAACGAAGAAACAGACACATTACCCGGCCAAGACAGATTGCGATGGCACTGGCCAAGGAGTTGACAACCTTGAGTCTACCGGACATTGGTGATGCTTTCGGGGGTAGAGACCACACCACGGTGATACACGCTTGCCGAAAAGTGGAAGATTTGCTGCAGAGTGACCTGAAAACCAAGGAAGATTATGAAAATCTTCAAAACTTGTTGATTAGTTGAAACAAAGGGATACGCTGTGGATAACTTGGGCATGAATCATAAACTTTTCTAGAAAAACGATCTTAAACCGCTATATGAACAAATGATCAACATAGTACCCCACAGCTTGTGGACATCATAACTCATTGATTTTATTGATTAATATTTACTTATCCACAAAATTCCCGTTGCTTATCACTAACACTATTCAAATACTTAAATAATGAAATTGAAAATTGAGAGAGACCGGTTACTCAAACCTTTGGGGAGTGTATCCGGCGTAGTCGAGAAGCGACAAACCCTGCCAATACTAGGTAACGTCTGTATAAAACAAGAACAGAACGTATTGACGCTGATAGGAACCGATCTGGAAACGGAAGTGCTTACCCGGGTGGTGGATGTTGAGGGGGATGATGGAGAATGTACGGTAACAGCAAGAAAATTCTATGATATTTGTCGTATGTTGCCCGAAACGTCAACAATCAGTCTGGTCAATGAAGGGGATCGAACGATTATTACTTCGGGCCGCAGCCGCTTCAGTCTGCAATCATTACCAGCTGCGGATTTCCCCAGGCTGGAAGCCCAAAATTGGGAGGACTCTCTGCAGATCAAACAAAATGAATTGAGAGATTTGCTCGAAAAGACGGCATTTTCTATGGCACAGCAGGATGTTCGCTACTATTTGAATGGTTGTCTGTTGGAAATCGGCAAGTCAGGGATCCGGGTCGTCGCTACCGATGGGCATCGATTGGCAAAAAGCGAGTTGGCTATACCGTTGGAAATAGCGGTACCGCGGCAGGTTATAGTGCCTAGAAAAGCGGTTACGGAGTTGCTCCGGTTTCTGGGTGAAGGCGATGAGGTGGTGAAACTGGAAGTGAATCCCAATCATATAAGAATTAGCGCCAGTCCCTGGATATTCGTAGCGAAGCTGATAGATGGCCGGTTCCCGGATTATGAAAAAGTAATCCCGTCGTCACTGGAGACACATCTCGAAGTCGACCGCTTGCAGCTTTCGGAAATTCTGGCTCGTACGGCTATCCTGACCAATGAAAAGTTCAGAGGAGTCAGATTGGTGCTGAAACCCGGAACCATGATGGTGATGGCAAATAATCCAGAGCAGGAAGAAGCGGTCGACGAAATGGCGGTGGAATTCGATGGGCAGGAAGTGGAAATAGGATTCAACGTAGGGTATCTGATGGAAGCACTCCGCGCACTGGAGAGTGAAAAAGTCGACTTGGGTCTGCAGGATGCGAATAGTAGTTGCACTCTCAACGAACCAGGTAACCGTTCGACCTTGTATCTGGTGATGCCGATGCGCATATAGATATAGGGTCCACATTGCGTCAGGCGATGAAGAATCTGATACGATGTCCGAACAAGAGATGTTCCACGTGAAACATTGTTTCCAATGTTTCACGTGGAACAGGCGGAAAAATATACGGCTCTCCCCGTTAATTTGCTGGTCACACAAGGGCCTGTAATCTTGTATATTCCGGGCCGGTCATTTCAATGATTCTCAAGCGAAAACAATCGATGCAATGGTAGAAAATCAGATCTACGATTCAGACAGTATCAAGGTTCTCAAGGGACTCGATGCTGTCAGGAAACGCCCTGGAATGTATATCGGGGATACTGATGACGGCAGCGGATTGCATCAGATGGTGTTCGAGGTAGTGGATAACGCGATCGATGAAGCGCTGGCGGGCTATTGCACCGAGATTCAGGTTTGCATCCACAGCGATGAATCCGTAACCGTCCGAATTTCCAGGAATTTCATCTGGGAGTGCCCCAAGCACCCTTGGCGGTCACTGGCAAAACCCAGGGGACCGGGACAGAAATCAGTTTCAAGCCGAGCACCAAAATATTCAGCGACATCAAGCTTCATCACGACATTCTCGTAAAAAGGTTGCGCGAGTTGTCCTTCCTGAATTCAGGTGTTCGAATCTTGCTTCGTGATGAAAGAGTGGATAAAGAGGAAGTTTTCGAATATCAGGGTGGGATAGCGGCCTTTGTGGAGCACTTAGTTCAAAAGCGCACCCCTTTGCATCCAAACCTGATCCATATCAAGGGTCATAGAGGCCAACTGTCATTGGAATTGGCGATGCAGTGGCATGATTCTTATAAGGAGAAC
Source organism: uncultured Gammaproteobacteria bacterium (assembly GCA_947259955.1). GTDB lineage: Bacteria > Pseudomonadota > Gammaproteobacteria > Arenicellales > JAANXG01 > JAHEKE01. Next base: position 4,821 of record CAMYOI010000230.1, on the reverse strand, counting down.
ATATTCTGCTACACGAATAATATCCCGCAGCGGGACGGCGGTACACATTTGGCGGGTTTGCGCGGGGCGATGACGCGCACCCTGAATCAATACATCGATCATTCCGGACTCGCCAAGAGAGCGAAAGTAAACGTCACGGGCGACGACGCAAGAGAAGGTCTGACCGCGGTTTTGTCAGTTAAGGTGCCTGACCCCAAATTCTCATCCCAGACAAAGGACAAACTGGTTTCGTCCGAGGTGAAGGGTATCGTTGAATCCATCGTCGGTGAACGGTTGGGCGAGTTTCTTCTGGAGAGCCCAACGGACGCTAAGCGCATTGCGGAGAAGATAGTCGACGCGGCACGGGCGCGAGAGGCGGCGAGAAAGGCTCGAGAGATGACGCGGCGCAAAGGGGCCCTGGATTTGGGCGGGCTGCCTGGCAAGCTGGCGGACTGCCAGGAAAAAGACCCCAGTCTTTGTGAGATTTATCTGGTGGAGGGAGACTCGGCCGGGGGTTCGGCTAAACAAGCTCGCGACAGGAAAACGCAGGCGGTGCTGCCACTCAAGGGGAAAATCCTCAACGTCGAAAAAGCCCGGTTTGACAAGATGTTGTCTTCCGATGAAGTAACAACACTGATTACGGCTTTGGGGACCGGGATTGGCAAGGATGATTTCGACATCAATAAATTGAGGTATCACCGGGTGATTATCATGACCGATGCGGATGTCGATGGATCGCATATAAGGACGCTTTTGCTAACTTTTTTTTACAGGCAGATGCCCGAATTGCTAGAACGAGCCCATATCTACATTGCACAACCACCGCTTTACAAGGTTACCCAAAACAAGAAATCGGTTTATATCAAGGACGATGAAGAGCTGCAGGAACACCTCTTGAGGCTCGCACTGAAGGATGCGGAGATCATCGTTGATGGGGAAGAATCCCTTTCACTGTCAGGAGAAATACTGGCGACTCTCTGTCGAGAGTATTTGTCGGTTGAGACGGTTATCGGGCGGTTGGGGAGACGGTTTCACCAGGCCGCGCTGTGGTCGATGATATCCCTAGGTGCTAATTTCAAGGGCAGCGCAGACGCCGAGGAATACCGACAATTCGCCGAGCAGTTACAGAATTATTTGCAGGAACACCATAACGGTATCGTCCACTTTGAGACTTGGATCGACGAGCCGGTGGAAGGTGGGAATCCAGTCCTCGTAATCGCCAAAACGCTCCACGGCACCACAACGGAATGCAGGTTCGAGCGATCATTCTTCGAAAGCAACGAGTATCAGTCCATTTGTATGCTGGGGGAAAGTTTGCGCAAGCTGGAACGCGGATCGATCACCGTGAGACGAGGAGAGGGCACTGACAGGGTTGCGAGTTTCTCGGATGCCCTGGACTGGTACATGCGGCAGGCCAAGCGAGGTCTCAATCTGCAGCGTTATAAAGGCCTGGGCGAAATGAATCCCGAACAGTTGTGGGAAACAACCATGGATCCTTCTACAAGACGATTGCTAAAAGTAGTCGTTGAGGACGACGTAGCGTCTGATGATACCTTTACGGTCCTGATGGGTGACCAGGTTGAGCCGAGGAGAGAATTCATCGAATCGAATGCCTTCGCGGTTTCAAATCTGGACGTTTAACCCGCATTTCTCACCAGGCGGGTCAATCCGCAGAAGACAGGTTAAATCGACCAACGCGACCTTAGCTATAATCGGCCGATAGCGAATAATAAGTATAAATATCAATAGGTTACAATATTTTCACTACAGAATACCAGCGCCGGGATAGGCGTTTCCAAGACACACTGTTATTTGGACAAATCCATAGACCTCAATGTTTGCAATGCTTAACGAGATTCCATAGCCGCCTGGTCAGAAATGCGGGCTAGCAAGGTATTCATTGCATGCGACCTGAACGAAACGTAGTGGTTGGTCGTCAAGATTTATCGCGGTTAACAGCACACCATGGGCACAACCGCTGTCCAAAGATACTACATGGTCAAACATAGCGGCGCCGAGCGTAGACCAGTGCCCAAAGACTATTCGTTCTTTCGCAGGACTTCTCATGTTAAACCAGGGGTGAAGGCCCATGGGTTGTGTCCCTGGGGGCCCGACCTGCGTGAAGTCCAACTCGCCATCTGCACTGCAAAAACGCATCCGGGTAAACGCATTGATAATCCAGCGAGCCTTGTCGAATTCGTCCATGCAGTTTGACCATCGGGTTGGAAGATCACCATACATTCGCTGCAGGAGAACAGGATAGGTATCGTCGTCTCTTAGCAAACCCTCGACCTGGCGGGCAAACGATCTACCCTGATCTACACTCCAGTTCGGGTGCAGCCCGGCGTGGACCATAAGGCACTGGCGGTCCGGGTCGAAGTGAAGGAGCGGCAGGTGACGCACCCATGACAACAATTCTTCGCTATCGGGTGCCTTCAGCACGTCCTCTAAAGAATCGGTTTGTTTGACTTGTCTGAAGCCGGTTGAAACCGCCAACAAATGAAGATCATGATTACCCAAAACAACCCGGATATTCGGAAGCGACTTTGCCAGGCGTATAACTTTCGCGGATTCGGGCCCTCGATTGACAAGGTCTCCGGCCAGCCATAGTTCGTCCTGGGATTCATCGAACATCAACTTGTCGAGAAGGCGGCAAAGCGCCCCATAGCAACCCTGAACGTCGCCCACGGCATAGGCAGCCATCTATGAGGATTGGTCCCGCGTGAGCAGGCGGGCGATCTCAATCGTCGACTTGATGAGCGCATTGGTAATACCCGGTTCACCGGCGGCATGGCCACAGTCGGGGACGATCCTCAATTGTGATTTCGGCCACGCCCGATGCAGCTGGAAGGCGTTTTCGATTGGACAGACCATGTCATATCGGCCGTGAATGACGATGCCGGGGATGTCCGCCAGGCGATGCGCGTCTCTGAGAATCTGGTTGTAAGCCAGAAAGCTGTTGTTTACGAAATAGTGTGCCTCGATGCGCGCTAGACTCAGAGCAAAGTGCGGATCTGAAAAACGATGTAGAGTAGTTTTTTCGGTCAGCAGGGTAGAGCACCGGCCTTCCCAAATCGACCAGGCTTTCGCTGCCGACATACGGGCAATTTCGTCGTCACCCGTAAGCCTTCGATGATAGGCGCGAACCAGATCGTCGCGCTCGTCGTCGGGTATCTGGGCCAGGTAGTCTTGCCAATACTCCGGAAAGATCCGGCTAGCGCCTTCCTGGTAAAACCATCTAATCTCGTGCGGACGGCAGAGAAATATGCCCCTCAAGATCATTGCCAGCACGCGGACCGGGTAGCACTCGGCATAGCTGAGCGCAAGTGTAGAACCCCAGGATCCACCGAATAGCACCCACCTGTCGATACCGAGGCGCTCGCGAATCCTTTCCATATCCTCTATCAGATCCCGGGTTGTGTTATTTCTAAGACCGGCATGGGGACGGGAATGTCCGGCGCCCCGCTGATCGAACAGGACTATCCGGTAGATCTCCGGGTTGAAAAATCTTCGATTACCCGGCTCACAACCAGCCCCTGGTCCGCCATGGACAAAGACAACGGGGATACCCTCCGGGTTGCCACATTCCTCGATATACAGTTCGTGTTCGGAATCGGCGGAGAGGAAAAAGCTTTCATTTGGCTTGATCTCGGGAAACAGGGTCCGCATCTACTGGAAATCCTCCAGGGGGGGGTCGCCGTCAAAAATGAGGTCTATCCGTCTTTGACTATAGGTTTCGCGTAAAAAGGCATAGGGATCAAGTTGCAGTTCGAGTAACTTGGAGCCGGTCAACAACTGTGCTCTGGAATCGACGACATCGATGCTTATCAGAACGAGGTTGATCGTCGAATCTGAATTATAGAGCCGTGGATCCGTTACGAAGTAGTAAGGCAACAGACCGATTCCGTCTCTGACATTGGTGGGGCCGAGAAAAGGCAGCATGAGATAGGGACCGGGTTTGAAACCCCAGACTGCGAAGGTCTGACCGAAATCCTCCTGATGGCGTTCTATACCTATCGCTGTCGCAACGTCGAAGATGCCGAGGAGCCCAAAACTCGTGTTGTACAAAAGCCGCAATGAATCGGTAACGGCCTGTTCGAACTTGCCCTGCAGGATGTCGTTGACGATGGTCGTCGGTTCGAGAAGATTTCTGAAAAAATTACCCACGCTTCTGCGCACCGGAGAGGGGATGATCTTACGATAGCCCCTGGCGACAGGTTTGAGTAACACCTTGTCGAAGCCGTCGTTGAACTTGAAGACGGCCCGGTTGTATTTCTCGAAGGGATCGTTGTATTCCTCCATGCCGCCTGTTGTCGCACATCCAGACAGAAATGCGGCAATCAACACGCAGACGATGAAAGTCCGAACCCTAGCCAGCATTTCAATATTTGGGAAAAAACCGGAAAATTTTATTTTATCTATATATATCAATTTGTTATATAGTTATTTTGGATATCGAACGTAGGCTGATATGAACCCCCAGACAACGCCGAGGATCAGTCCTGCGGTATGTGCCATATTGGCAATATTACCCACAACTCCTAACCAGCATACTACAAACCATATCAACATCATGATAACGATTGGCTGACGCAAAGCCATGCCAAATCGGGGATTGAACCTGCCCTGCATCCAGAAATAACCCAGCAGAGCGTAAACAACCCCCGACATGCCGCCAAACAGGCTTTCCGGTTTGAAAAAGTACTGCGCCAGATTTGACAACACGCCGACAACGACTATTAAGGTCAACAACCCAGGCGAACCCAGCCGTCGTTCGAGAGGACCTCCCAACTGCCACAGCCAGAGCATGTTGAAAACGATATGAGCAAGACCGAAATGCAG
>CAMYOI010000229.1 GCA_947259955.1 uncultured Gammaproteobacteria bacterium | reverse complement strand
AATCGCTTCATCTGGTTGATCAAGGCGGACGGCAGCCCCGCTTTCTCGACATAAAGCTGCTGGGATAAGACACCCCGAACCTCATGGGGAATGGGTTCATTGATGGAGAGGTGCTTCGGTATCCTTGAATGCGGTCTCAGCCATGGGCTGGCTTCAATATCGCTATTACCCGTGTCGGCGATTTGAAGGCCGATCACCTGGCCGCGTGTAGCGGCCTCCAGGGCGATGTTTCCCACCTTTTCCGTGGTCGGGAAAGGGCTCCAACGAATCGTCCAGAAATTCGGTGTTTCCTTCTTGCCTGGGGAGATACTGAAGTGGCGGCGCAACGAGGTTGCCGAAGCCACCGTTTGGCAGGGTGTCCTGGTTGGGAAAAAGCCGGTCATAGGATGCCATGCTCAGCTGGTATCGCCTCGCCATGGTTTCCGTAATCAGATAGCTGCCGATTTTCCTGGCCATCGCGGCAGCTATCGGATGGCTGAAGAAAAACCAAACGTGTGCCCCGTTGCCAGAGCGGGACCGCTCAATGGCATAAGAAACACCGATTCGTCGGCAGGTTTCAGTAAACGCTGAAACATCTTCCTGCCAACACTCCTTGTCGAGATCTACGGCGAGGAACCAACATGTCTCGTCCCTTAGCATCGGGTAGATACCGATGACGTGCCGTCCCTGGAGATGATTCAGAATCACCTTTGTGGTTACCGGTAGGAAGGCTTGGTTGGGGACTCGCCACATTTCACCCGCGGCTTTTCACAGACCCCGCGAATCCATTCGTTGGAACAAGCAGGCGAGTAACCGTTCTTGCCGGTCTTCTGGTTCTGCCACAGCTTGGGATATACATCGTCCCGGCCTCGGAATAGGCGTATGAAAAGGGCGACCTTATCGTCCGGAGTAAGGGGTGTAACGGTAGAAGCCTGATGAGAGGAGGCGCTGCCTGTACTGTTTACGTTCTGATAGCCACCTTGTTCGGAACGCTCCCTCAGCGACTTAAGTTCTACTTCGGTCTCTTCTTTTTGCCTTAACAGATCGGCATGGCGCTTCTCGGCCTTCGCGATCTTCTGAAGGATGGCATAGCGGTCAGAAACATCCATAGTCAGGCCAGTTATTCAGCGGGCTTCTCCGCCGAGTCTCAGATTCCCATTGCTTCGACAAACTGCCGTGCGGTGACAATGCGGGTACCGCTTATCGTGCTCAATGCAAGCAAGTCTTTTGTGTCCCCTGTCACGAGATACTGCGCCTGACTCGCTTCCGCCATAGCCAATATGGAGTTATCTTCTGGATCGCGCGATAACTCCACGGTTGGCAATGTTTCGAGTACCGTTGCCTGGTACCTCAGGCCGTTGACGAGGTTGCCGGCCTCTGCTGGCTTGAGGAAACGGCGAATCTTGGAGTAGCGGGAGACGCGACGGAATTCATCAAGCTGCCGCTCAGACGTTACCAACTCGAAGCGCTTCTTACGCCAGGCCTGATAGATCCACGCCGGGGGAGTATCCGTGGTGATGAGCGCGGCGATCAGAATTCCGATATTGAGCACGACACGCATCGAGGTTACTCGCCAGCGAGGGCTTCATCGATCGCCTTCAGGATCTCGTTCTGGTCATGTGGTCGATTGCGTTCTTTGACGCTCTCGACGGTGAGTTCGAACAGGCGCGACTGAACGGCTTCTTCTACAAAACGCGAAAGGTCACCTTTCTTGGTACCTCTTCGGGCTAAAAAAGAGCGCAAAGCCCGGTCGATTTCTTCGGGAACGACGATGGACCAGCGGACGTTACTCATGCGCTTCCTGTCTCTAGTTGAATTTTAATGAGTTTATGCGCGTATGCGCAAAAGATGTTTCGATGTATTCGATAGGCATATGGATCGTGGGCTTGTTTCGGGATTAGAGCCCGCAATTTGACTGCTTTCTGCCTGTCTTTCCCGAAAACTCGTAGTGCCTGATATTCTTGAGTTTTTTCAGGAGCGGCGCAAATCTAAAATACTCAGTTATCGTTGCTGTTGAAAGGAATCCAGATTCTTGAAAACCCTTGTCACCGCGCTGTTCGCATATTTATCGACGCTATTTCGGTCTCGGCGCTCGCTACAATTCGAGATCGTCGCATTGCGGCATCAGCTCAACGTATATCAGCGAACAGTCAAACGCCCTCGAATTGGTTCTGGTGATCGAGTGCTGTGGTCATGGTTTGCACGCGGATGGTCAGGGTGGAGGAATTCCCTGGTATTTGTCCAGACTGGGACAGTGATTGCGTGGCAGCGTAAGCGTTTTCGGGATCACTGGGCCAAATTGAGCCAGGATGGGAGGCACGGCAGACCGCGGGTGTCAAAAGAGATCAGAGTATTGATCCGCAAGATGTCGGAAGCCAATACCGGTTGGGGCTCACCACGGATAGCTGGGGAACTTCGCAAACTCGGTATCGATGTCGCCAAATCGACGGTAGAGAAATACCGGGTGGGATCCAGGAAGCCACCGTCTTCGAGTTGGAAGGCTTTTCTGATGAATCATATTCAGGATCTGGTGTCTATCGATTTCTTGGTGGTGCCGACGGTGCGATTCAAGGTGCTGTTTGTTCTGGTGGTCCTCGCACATCATCGGCGCAGGGTGGTGCACTTTAACGTTACAGAGCATCCAACCGCCCAGTGGACTGCCCAACAAATTATCGAAGCGTTTCCCTGGGAGACGGCGCTGAGGTACCTACTGCGGGACCGAGATGGGACCTATGGAAACACTTTCCAAAGACGGGTCTAAAGCATGGGTATCGAACAGTTAGTTACAGCGCCGCGAAGCCCTTGGCAGAATCCGTATGCCGAAAGACTGATCGGTGGTATCCGGCAAGATTGTCTGGATCATGTCATCGTATTGAACGAGCGTCATTTGAAACGGATCCTGACCCGCTATTTCAACTACTACCATTACTGGCGCACGCATTTATCGCTGGGGATGGATAGTCCCGAGTCACGACCAGTGCAGCCGCCACCCCTTGGAGAAGTCGTGCAATTTCCAGAGGATGGCGGATTGCATCACCATTATGAACGGATGGCGGCTTGATAATGAGTGATATGCGTTTTCGGGAAGCACAGGATGGCGATGATGCACCACCGCTAAGATTCGCTCATCATCGATTCCGATAGCGCACCGAGCTGCATGGATAATTTGCTCGTCGCCCTCCTTACTCGCCTGCTCTTTCCAGCACGGCGCCGATGAGTCGTGGGGAGAGCCGGTAGCCGATCCCACACAGATCCTCAAGGATCGGTCCGACGGTGGCGAGTTCGCCATGGGCCTTCGCCGCAAGCAGCACACTCGCTACGCCAACCACCGAAATCCCGCGTCGGCGCGCGACTCGTCTGCCCATTGCGTCGTCGATGAGCAAAAATCGAGCGTGTTGTTCTTCAGCGAGCACAATCGCTTCCGCCTCTCCCGGGTCGAGTAGTCGGGTTAACTCCGCCACCGCATTCACGTCTGCAGCGACCTGCACCGTAATCCAACCTGCTTCGAACGCTCCCTTAAGTTCGGTCGCGCCAGGGCGGCTGGAATCCATGGCGAGCTCGGAGTACACGGCCTCCGGTACGCAGACGTCTCGATACTGGCGTCGCAATAGATCCAGCTGCTCCACTCGCGCCAGTGCAATAAGAGGCCCCGTATCGGCGACGACAATCCGCGTCACAACGCGGCGGCGGCCTCATCGTCCAGCTCTTGTGGCGGGTAGTCTACCGCCGGGATTCCCGCCTCGCCCAGGAGCACGATGAACTCCTCCGCAGCCATCGCTGCGAGCTTGGCGGCCTGTACCAGAGTCAGTTGGCCGTTTTCGAATAGATGCAACGCCAACGCGCGGTGGACGCCGAGTTCGAGGAGGCGCTCATCAAACGGCACGGCTAGGATGGCGGGACGTCCATGCTTGGTGATCAGGGCGAGCTGGCCGTTCTCCGCATCCTTCAGCAGTTCACCGGAGCGCTGGCGGAGATCGCGCACGCTGAAGACGTCGACAGGGTCCATGATTCTACTCAAGTTGAATTGTGCCCACGAATCGTAGCACAAATAACGTCGGGTAGCCCGTTTACGTCGGCAGGATGCTGTTCGCGAAATCCTGGGAAGAATTGCCAGCTTTTTGCCAGCCTTGAGATCTAACTTATTGATATCTATGAAAAGGCCGAGGGTTCGAATCCCTCCCTCTCCGCCATTTAAACAATAAAAACAATAAGTTATAAACTCTGAGGAACCCTCGATACGGTCCATGTGCGACCAAAAAGAACTTTTCTATAATCAATAAGATACTTGTTTCTGGCTGCGACTGGAGGTGCTGTATTCAGCGAGTTGTGGGTGTCTAATTCGTAATTTTCTCTCTAGATCGATGGCTAGCGCAATCTTGTCGTCGGTAGCAATTCTGGTAACCTGCCGACAACACGGCCATCAACATGTCTACCTTCCGAAGGGTGCATTAATATTCGGGACCGACAGGTAGTGGATTACGCCCTGGAGGAGCCGGCCCATGGTCAGGTACGGGTGAGCAACGAGCTCAGAAAACGAGGGACATTTGTTTCACCCAGCGGGGTCCGCAGCATTTGGCAACGGCATGATCTGACGTGTTTCAAGGATCGTCTGAAGGCGCTGGAGGCCAAGATGGCTGAGGAAGGTCTGGTGTTGACTGAATCCCAGGTCGCGGCGCTGGAGAAGAAAAAGCAGGATGACGAAGCCTGTGGTGAGATTGACACGGCCCATCCGGGCTATCTGGGGTCCCAGGATACGTTCTACGTGGGCACGCTCAAGGGCGTAGGACGGGTCTATCAGCAGACCTATGTGGATACCTACTGCAAGGCGGCCCAGGCCAAGCTGTACACCACCAAAACGCCGATTACGGCCGCGGACCTGCTCAACGACCGGGTATTGCCGTTCTATGAGAACCACGAGCTGCCGGTGTTGCGAATCCTGACTGACTGCGGCACGGAATACTGTGGTAATCGCGAACGCCATGACTACCAGTTGTACCTGGCGCTCAACGATATTGATCACACCAAAACCAAAGTCAAATCGCCCCAGACCAATGGGATCTGTGAGCGATTCCATACGACAGACCTGCAGGAGTTTTATCAGGTGGCATTCCGCAAAAAGATCTACACGGATCTGGAATCCTTGCAGAACGATCTTGACCAGTGGTTGAATAGGTACAATACTGAACGCACCCATCAGGGCAAAATGTGTTGTGGTCGTACACCGATGCAAACATTGATCGATGGCAAACAAATCTGGAAGGAGAAGTTCGTGAACTAGACTTCTTCTGACAGTCGCCTCATCAAAATCGGTAACTGTCAGATCGGGTCTGAACTTCTACAGTATATTCGAGCTGTCTGTGTTTTGCCCTGGATGTCGATGAGCAGCAGTGTTCGAACTTCCATTATCGTTACTCGGTCTACCAGATCGAATACAGTCGCAACCTGCTGTTCACGCGCGGCACCACCCTTGATGCCGTGTTCCAGGGATTGATTGACCGAACCCGACGACACCTGGATGTCCCCAAGCTGTGCACCATCTTTGGCTACAAACACAGGCCTCACCACCGACAGGGGAAAAAACCCCTGCGCATGCTTCGGGTATTGGATCAACCGGCCTACGACCTGACTGTTTTCAAAGTCCACTTCGGACCTCTGACCTTGAAACTCTATGACAAAGGCGCTCGTGTACTGCGTGTCGAAGCTATCGCCCACAATGTTAAAGGCCTGCGCTGCGGCAAGGTGGTGGAGAAACTCCCGATCATGCTGATCCAACTCCAGCGAATGGTGATCGATTTTCTCAATGTTGTGCAAGCCGCCTACCGTAGCTATTTGCCCGACGACGCCCTTGATACTTTGCTAGAACCGACGCAACGAGGTACCCGGCAACTGGCAGGTGTAGACCTGCAAAAACCTCGCATACGAACGGTTAGCGAGGCCGTACTGGCGTTGGCGCCTAAACCAAATGGTTTTACCGTAGCTGAGCTTGCCGCCAAAGTTCGAGACTTGATGCCAGCCGGTGATTCTACCTACACGTCACGCCATGCCAGCTACGATCTATCGAAGTTACGCGGCAAGATCCTGGTCGAACGTATTGACAAGACTCGACGTTACCGTATCCCTCGTGCGGGAATCCGCATTCTGGCGGGGATGTTAGTCCTACGCGAAAAGGTGATCAAACCGGTCCTGGCCGGTCTTGGCAAACCCCGGCGTGGCCCAGCTCCAAAAAACGTTCAGCCCATCGACCAACACTACGATAACTTCCAACGTGAAATGCGGCGTACGTTTGAAACACTTGCGTTGGCCGCATGAAAATAATTCGTTTAACCAACATGTTTGTTTTAGAAACGCCCTAAGGGCCTACTGGAAC
>CAMYOI010000228.1 GCA_947259955.1 uncultured Gammaproteobacteria bacterium | reverse complement strand
CAGCCATCGCCGATGCGCTCCCAGGATCGCAGGTAGGTCATAAGCATGCCAGTATGCGGAACGAAGGCTGGCGACGGCGTACAATCCAAGCGCTGTTGCCGGTAGGCCTCAACGAATTCCTCGGTCGTTAACATCTCAAGGTCTGGATGCCCCGCGACGAAGCTGAGCACAGCGCGCATTTTGTTGCCAATACGTGGGTCAGGCTCCCCATACCGCGTGAAACTAAAGCTGTGTGCCATAATATTCGCGATACAAGCGTTCTGATCGGCGAGACTGGAAAGCACATGTTTAATTTCCATCAGCGAACTGCTTTCCATCTCTACGATTCGTAGCGACTTCCAGGTGCCGAACTGAATCTGCGCGAAAGACGTAACTGGAATCTCGAGAAGACCATCAATTTCCAGGATATCATTCTCTGTGTAACCTGCCTGATTCAACGGTGACCAGATCGCTGGCGATAGCGAGGAGTCGGAAACCAAGCCGATAATCTTCAGGGCCTTGAGCGTGTTTAGATCCGCCATATAGCGACCCGCACGATGGGCAATTACCGTGTTGCCCGTCCACTCTTTTATCAGGCCTTTCCCGGTCTGCAGGATTTCGATCTGTTTCGGTAAATCGAAATCAGACATATTCCACTTGCCGTACATTGTCATTGGATGGGTATGCAACTGCAGATCTTGGCTGCGCTGGACAATCTCATTGGCTATCTCGCGTAACTCAGCATCACCAAACTTGGAAAGCTCGTAGACGTTCAGGTAGAAAGTAGCCTTGGCATCATACTCGTCGAGAATATCTAAGATCTTTGGGACACCGTAAGCCTCATCGTATCCATTCAGTTGGCCGAGAATATTGGCTCGAGGATTGCCATACTTATGCTTCAGCGATTCCACGTCGACCGTTAACATGACATTTGTGCTGGCCGAGACATCGAACGACAATACGATAGTAACTATCAACAAGACGGTGAAATGCGCACCTTTCATTGATCGACCTCACTACAGCACTAAAAAATGCGGCGCACGGCTCACCGACGCTTTGTAGCATAGCGGAACTGGAGTTTTCCTGTCAGCAGAATTCTCCGTGAGGTTGTTAGATATGGTTGCCTCGAGTTTTATCGCGGCTTTGCGTTAGGGTCGGTCACCCGGGTCCGGCAGTTCAGCTGCACTTTGGCGATGTCTCTTTTGGGCAATTTGCGGGCATACCGGGATCGGCTCGCGACCGGCAGCAACGGGTCCGGTCCAGCCTGTTGGAAACGATTAAATTTCCAGAACCTGATCGTTATCGAAAGGCGGTTGTCCCCGACAAAGCGGACTGAGAAAACTGGGCTTGAACCCCTGGATCGCACTGCACCGTGTCCGTCAGCAACCGTAAGCGGACATCAGAAACCAATCTCAGTTTGGTGAACGGTTTCAACCGAAACTTTATGGGCGGATTTTTTCATCCCCTGTGTCTACCGGCACTGCCAGCCCTACCTTTACAGGATCAACGACCACCGAGGTAGAAAATCGGTTAATCATTGGATTATCTGTGCAGAACTCAGTTTGAAACGCTTCAAACTCCTCCATATCGCGCATGCAGACGACGAGGATAAAATCCTTGTCGCCGGTGACGTAGTAGCACTGCATCACTTGTGGGTGAGCTCGCATTGTGTTCTTAAACTGTATCACGACGTCTGGTCTCTCGCACTCGACGGTAACGTCGATGATCATGGTCAACATTTTCCCGACCCTGGCTGGATCGACAACTGCGACATCCCCCCGGATAACCTTCTCGTCCCGAAAGCGGCCCAGGCGCCGCTGGCAGGCCGAGCCCGATAGGCCGACCCGGTTGCCTATCTGTTCGACTGTCAGGCGGTTGTTTTGCTGAACCAGGTTGAGGATCTTGGCGTCGAATTGGTCGATCATGATATCTCTCGGTGTTTATTGCGTGTATTTAAAGAATTACGCATAACTTTCGTGATTATTTTCCGTTTTTGCGATATTTTGCCGAACGATTACGGCTATTGTCTTTAGTTTTAGGAGACCGAACATGCGGGATACCAATCAACCTCAATGGCAACGGGGCCGTTTGTGGTCCGCCGTCGAAGCCGATCTCGATGCCGGCCGTGCCAGAGACACTCATTGGACCAGCCCGATGAACTTTTCGGCGTCGTATTTCGCCGGCGACGACGTAGCGTTCGTTGCACGAGAAGCGTTCGTCAAGCACATTGGCGATAACGTAACCCACCGGCACGGTCTACACCCGAGCGTACTCCGCTACGAACGCGAGGTTCTCGATTTCGTCAAACGCCTCTTGAACGCACCCCCGAACGGCGGAGGCACGGTGACCACAGGCGGATCGGAAAGCCTGTTTTTGGCGATGAAAGCGGCGAGGGAGTGGATCCGGGAGCAGAAACCGCACGTTACGTGCCCTGAGGTACTGCTCACCCACACGACCTATCCGGTCTTCAACAAGGCCGCCCACGCACTTGGTCTCACTGTCAAGCAGATTTCAACCAGCGTGGGCTACCGCGCCGATCTTGAAGCTGTTCAGCAGAGCATTACCGAAAATACGATCATGATGGTCGGCGGCGCGCCTCCATTTCCTTATGGCCTGGTCGACCCGTTGTCGGAGCTGTCTGCGCTGGCGAGAGAACACGGTATCTGGTTTCACGCGGACGCTTGTATCGGTGGATTCGTTTTGCCTTTCTCTGAAGCGTTGGGAAGACAGGTTCCAACGTTCGATTTTCGACTTCCTGCCGTCCAGTCCATGTCGATCGATTTCCACAAGTACGGATATGCTTTGCGCGGATGTTCGGTCCTGATCCTGCGTGACGAAGCACTGGGTAAATACCAGACGTTCCGCTCGGGCGTTTGGCCGGCCGGCGACTACGCCAGCGACAACATGGCCGGGTCTCGAAACGCCGGCCCCGTGGCGTCTGCCTGGGCTGTCATGAACTACCTGGGTTACGAGGGTTATCGGGATCGAATGGCTCGTGTCCTGGCGTCGATGGACCGTCTGGTTGCGGCGATTAACGATATTCCGGGGTTGTATGTACATGGCATGCCGGAGGGTGTGCACTTCTCGTTTGGCTCGGATGAGCTGGACATGGTCGCAGTCGGAGATGGCATGATGGCGCGGGGCTGGATGATGAACCTGCAGACGGAGCCGGAATCGCTGCTGCTCATGTTGAGCGCACAGCACGACAAGGATGTGATTGACAAGTACGCCGAGGAACTGGCGGACGTGGCCGATGGCGTCCGGACCGGGCGCATCGCGCGAAGCAACAACGACGAGGCTTACGGCATATACTGAGTCCAGACAAACTGGAGGGCAACATGAACATTCGGAAGATCAACGTTATCCATGAAATGATCTACTCAGAAGGGGGGGGAGCCGCTGCGATTCCCATCTGCCGTGTTGCCGGGATCGGCCTTATCGAGAATCCATTCGCCGGAAGGCTAGTCGATGATCTGAGCGATCTCTTCCAGGCAGGTCATGATTTGGGCGAGCAATTGATGGTGGAGATGTTGGCGCGCCTCCCCAACCCAGCGGTGAGCTACGGAAAGGCGGCCATTGTCGGCGTCAACGGCGACCTGGAGCACGGTCACGCCATGCTTCATCCCATGCTCGGGAAAGCGATGCGCGATCCAATTGGCGGCGGTGAAGCCATCATTCCTTCCACCGCAAAGGTCGCGTCCGCCGGTGCCACCATCGAAATTCCACTCGGTCACAAGGATGATATTTGGTCCTTCGACCACTTCGATTCTATGACGGTCTGCGTGCCGGATGGTCCACGACCTAATGAGATATTGATGGCCATTGCCATTGCCGACGGTGGGCGGCCAGTGCCGCGGGTCGGCAAGGTTCGTGCTGCCGTTTAAGGTAATCTGTCAGTGAGTACGAATTGGAACTTCCGGGCATTCTCCACTGCGGAACATCGCTCACGTCTTGTAGAGGCCCGAAGGGTCATGGACGATGCGGGTCTGGATGCCTGTGTGTGCACGTCGCCCGAACTGCTTTACTACTTCACAGGTTATGATGCCCACACGCACCACGCCATAGGCTCTCAGGCTCTTGTCCTCACTACGGATGGGGACGAACCGATCTTGATCTTGCGAGACGGTGACGTGCCGCAAGCGGACGAAACCGTCACCTTGGGAGAAATCCGACCGTTCCGTTTGGGAGCATCAGACCTGGGCAAGTTGGTCCGTGATGCGCTTTTGGCACGGGGGGTTCTTGGCAAGCGTATCGGCCTCGATGTCTCTGGGCCGACAATGAATGGCGCCCTGTTTCGATCCATCCTGTCGGCAACTAAAAGTGAGGCGGTACATGATTGCTGGCGGATGTTAGGCAAGCTCAGGACGATCCTGTCGGAGGCGGAGATTTCGTACCTGCGGGAGGCGACGCGATTTTCCAACGTCGGGATCGATGCGTTCTATGCCAAGGCCCGGATTGGAATGTCCGAGATCGGACTGGCGGCCGAAATTGAATACGCAATGCGATCGGCCGGATGTGATTACCCGGCGGTCCCAACCTGGATGGCATCCGGAGATCGCGCATATTGCCAACACGCCATGGCTTCCTCCCGGAAACTGCAGCCAGGTGACCTCGTTCACGCCGAATTCGCCGGCGTGGCACGGCGCTACCACTCAGTCTCCATGGGCTCCCTTGTTCTGGGCGAGCCCAGTGCACGTATGCGGGAGATGGCCGATGGCGCAAAAGCGGCTTTTGACGCAGGGCTGCAGACAGCACATATTGGCGGACGGATCGGCGACATGGAGATGGCATATCGTGACACGCTAACGTCTCTTGGTCTCGGCGACTGCTGTCCGATGCGATTTGGAACAGGTTTGTCCGCCGCATACCCGCCCGTATGGGAGAACCAGATCACTATTCAACTCGAGTGTGATGACCGTTTCGAGGTGGGGATGGGGTTCTACATCCACGCGTCTATGCAATCGATGGACGACCGGACAGGTATGCTACTGGGCGGCAGCTTTCTGATGATGCCGGACGGACCGGAACGACTGGACAAGGCCCCGATCGAATTGATCGTCATCGACTGATAAACCATCCTGACTTAGACATGGCCGTGCCACACTAGAAAATAAGATGTCAAACAGATCAAGAATTGGGACCGGTGAGCCGGAGATGTTGAACCGATCGAAAGGGGAGCCATCGGCCGATTCTCCCCTGGGGGAACCACTGCCCCCCATCTTCGATCTCGTGGATCGTGACCGGCTCGTGTCCGATCTCTCGGAAATGGTCGAAATCCCGAGCGTTAACCCGTTCGACGACGGCGCTCGCCCGGGATACCGGGAACTGGAGATGGCGGAATTCTACCTGGACCGGATGTCCGACCTCGGCATGGCAGTTGGTTCGCGAGAAGTGGTGCCTGGCCGCCCCAACGTTTGGGGCATTCTGAAGGGAAAAGGCGATGGGTCGTCTTTCATGCTTTCCGGACATCTCGATACGGTCGGGATCGAAAACTATGACGATGCGCTCCGGGCAAAAGTTGCCGACGGCCGGGTCTACGGGCGCGGCTCATGCGACATGAAGGCGGGGCTCGCGGCCTATCTGGAGGTGGTGAGCCTTCTCCGTAAAACAGATACCAGTCTCAAAGGCGATTTAGTGATCACCGGACTCGTCGACGAAGAACACTTGATGATCGGATCACGCGATATGGGTAGGCATGGTCCGTGGGCGGATTACGGAATCATCGGTGAACCGTCCGACCTGGTAATCTGCCCGGGGCACAAGGGCCAACTCGGATTCCGAATCCGAACGCTCGGCAAGGCAGTGCATTCCGGTCAACCTGAAAAGGGGATCAACGCCATCGAAGCCATGGCCAGGGTCATTGAGGCGTTCCGCGGATATGGCGCGGAGCTGATGAAACGTAACGCGCACCCACTTTGCGGCCACGCACGGTCTTGCCCTGGTGTGATCCGAGGTGGAACGATCGTGTCGACGGTACCCGACTTCTGCGAGTTGGAAATCGATCGCCGCACCCTGCCCGACGAAACAACAGAGTGCGTGATCGAGGAGTACCGGCACCTGCTCGACGCACTGGCAAAGAACTCGCCTGGTTTTCGCTACGAGATAGCCGGCCCGACGCTGAACATTCCGCCGCTCGACATTCCCCTGGACAGTCGCATCGTCAAGTCGGTGACTAGGGGTTACGAAAGCGTTGTTAGCACGAAGGCCACCGTCAGCGCGTTCTTAGGTGGCACCGATGCGCCCAATCTCGGTTTTCCGGCTCTGGTCTTCGGTCCTGGCGGGATTGCCCAGGCTCACTCGACAAATGAGTTCGTCGACATCAATGATATGGTCGCTGCGACGAAAATATACCTCTGGACGGTCTTGGACCTGTTGGCAATACA
>CAMYOI010000227.1 GCA_947259955.1 uncultured Gammaproteobacteria bacterium | reverse complement strand
GGCGGGCCGCGCAATAAACTGAACAGAAGCGCTTCCGGGCGTGCGAAAATTGCCGTTCCGAATAAAGCAGAGGATCGATTGATGAGCGACTTAATTCAAAAAATTCCCTGGTGGCTGCTGATCGCCGGTTCATTGACCCTGGGGCTTGCGCCCTTTCAACCCGTCCCCCATTTGGTGGAGAAGCTATCGATGCTGTTTCAGGGTACCCTGCGTCGACCCGTGGACATATTCGACCTGTTGTTGCACGGCGCGTTTCCCGTTTTGTTGATCGTCAAATCGATCGTTTTCGCGCGACGCAGCGGGAAATGAGTCTTCTACTCCAACCGTTGAGGTAATTCGCCACGAACGCATGCGCGAGCTTTTTAACGAACTCGACTTGCCAGCGCCAGCAGGGTGTGGCGAGCGATCATCAACTCCTCATTGGTGGGTATCACCCACACCGAGACGGTACTATCCGGGCTGCTCACGCGGGGTCCGCCGGTGCCGTTCGCAGCGCTGTCTATTTCGACGCCAAGCCAGGCCGCGTCGCGACCTACGCGCTCCCGAACATCGACCGCATTCTCACCGATGCCCGCGGTAAACACTATGCCATCGAGGCCGCCAAGGGCAGCCGTCAGCGAACCCAGCTCGCGACCGATGCGGTAAATGAAATAGTCGATGGCGAGCCTCGCCTGCGGATCGTCGCTTTTCTCCAGGACGCGCATGTCGCTGGATATCCCGGACAGCCCCAGCAGTCCGGACTGCTCGTAGATGAGCTTTTCAACCTCACCGACTTCCATACCGCACTGCTCGATGAGATAAAGAATCACACCCGGATCCATGGCGCCGCAGCGGGTCCCCATGGGCAGTCCTTCGGCGGCGGTGAAACCCATCGTGCTGGTGACGCTGTGACAGGCCCGCATGGCGCACATGCTGGCACCGTTTCCCAAATGCAGCACGACGGTTTTCCCTTCGGACGCACGTGTGTCAAAGTCGGGCAGCACCGACGCGATGTACTCATAGGACAAGCCGTGGAAGCCGTATCGACGCACGCCCGTGTCCGTCAGTTCCCTGGGCAGGGCGAACAGCTGTGCGATTTCCGGCTGGTTTGCATGGAATGCCGTATCGAAACACGCCACCTGCGGCAGCCCGGGGGCGCTCTCGAGCAAATGGCGTATAGCTGACAGGTTATGGGGCTGGTGCAGCGGCGCGAGGGGCACAAGGCGCTCGAGGCGTTCCACCATGGCCGCATTCATCAACACCGGCCGGGTGAACTCAACTCCGCCATGCACAACCCGGTGGCCTACGGCCAACGTGCGGTATTCATCACCGTGCATTTCAAGAAATTCGAGGAGATGGTTCAGCGCACTATCGTGGCTGCCAGGTTCGCTGTCAGGCCAGGTCATTTCGGCTACGGACTCCCCCGCCGCATCACGAACGACGAATCGCGGCGTGGTATAGATACTCTCGACCTGACCCCGAAAAACCAGATTCAGCGCATCACCATCCACAGCGAACATGGAAAACTTGATGCTCGATGAACCGGCATTCAGAACGACGATCGCGTCACTCAAAGCGGCTCACGCTCCCGCACCCATGGGGCGCACGTTGGCCGCCAGAGACATGACTGCCACGGCGGCGAGCCGGGTGCGCGATGACACCGTCGACCCGGTACGCCCATACGGGCCGCTTCGATAAATTGAACAGCTTTCACAGGCAAATTCCGCGATAGTCGTTCGAATCATTGGTCTGATAGTATATGACATGACGTGCAAACGATAAGAATATGTTGCTTGCGGGGAAGGTCGCATTCGTTACGGGCGCATCATCAGGTATTGGCGCTGCAATAGCCCCAATAACACGAATCTCAACGCCTGATGGAAATCGAAGTTTTCATACTGCAATTTCTGGCAATTCTGCTTGCGGCCAGGGTGATGGGGGAAATCGCCACCGCATTGGGTGCACCCAGCGTTATCGGCGAATTGATTGCAGGCATTATTATCGGCCCAAGTCTGCTGGGCTGGGTGGAGGCAAATGAGGTTATTCACATCCTTGCCGAAATTGGCGTCATCCTGCTGCTGTTCGAAATCGGGCTGGAAACGGATGTTGGTAGACTGCTCGACGCAGGAGGTAAAGCCGTTACCGTGGCTATTGGCGGTTTCATTGCCCCATTGGTGCTCGGTTTTGCCGTCGCACACTACCTGTTCGACCAGTCTTTACTGATCTCTCTGTTCATTGGCGGAACGCTGACCGCGACGAGCATCGGGATTACGGCCCGAACACTCGTCGATGTAAACCGGCAAAACAGCGCGGAGGGACAGATCACGTTGGGCGCCGCGGTATTGGACGACGTTTTCGGCGTAATTCTGCTGGCTTTGCTGTACGAATTTTCGGTGACCGGGGAAGTCAACTTGGCAAATGCCACCAAGGTGCTGGTATTCGTCTCGGCATTCTTTTTACTTGCTCCCGTTCTCGCGAAGCTTCTGTCTTTCGTCATAAGTTACCTTGACCAGCGTATCGAGAATCCCGGCACCATCCCTGTTGCCATCGTCTCCCTGGTTCTGTTTTTCGCCTGGCTCGCACACTGGTTTGGCGCACCTGAACTCCTGGGAGGATTCGCGGCAGGCCTGGCATTGTCGCGCCGGTTCTTTCTGCCCTTTGGGCTGGCGATGCAGAGCAAACTGGAGTTCTCTCGAAAAATCGAGAGTCAGATGAAGCCGATCGTTCAGCTGTTCACTCCGATCTTTTTCGTTACGGTGGGCCTGTCTCTCGACCTTCGCCACATCGATTGGGGTTCGCTATTCTTCTGGGGGCTCTCGCTGACACTGGTCACCGTGGCAATTTTTGGAAAATTCACCGGCGCTTTGTTGATCAACGAGCCACTGCCCCGCCGGATCGTCATCGGCATGGCGATGGTACCCCGTGGAGAAGTCGGTCTCATTTTCGCCGGCCTCGGCAGTGCCGCCGGCCTCCTGATCGGGGATGTCTATACCGCACTGATTATCGTGATTGCATACACGACCCTGCTGTCGCCATTCTGGATCAAGCAGTATTACCGGCGCTTCGGGCGCTATCTTTGAGCGATTCTATGAGTCTGTAGTTTGTTCCGAGTACGGCGCCCATTGCTACGACCACTACATAAACGTATCGGCAAACAAGTTGTCGGACCACGCAAACATTTTTTCAAAACTGTCGCGGGACCAGTTGCCGCCTTCACCGAGGGACCCCAGTCCAAGTTCCATTTTTCTGCTCGCCAGGTTATAGCCGAATACGGCTGTCAGCCATGACGCTTTATCGTAGGTTATCGGGCTGTAGCCCGCGGAATTGGTGCGAATGCTGTTGATCCGTTCATCGCTATCGACGACATCACACCTCAGCAGGCGCACGACCGCGTCGACGCATACCTTAGCCTGTGAATTAGCCATATGCCCGGATTTCGGCTGGCCCGTTCCCTGGGAATCACCGATTATATGGACTCCTGGGAATTGCGGGTCTGTCGACTCGTATGTCAGTGGATCTACCGAGGCCCAACGACTGTCTCCGGTCAATCCGGATTTCCCGGCCAACTTACCGGCTTTGTGAAGGGGAATTATGTTAAGAACGTCTCCCTGCAATTCACCCGCGTTGGTCATCGCCACCCGATTTGTCGAATCCACGGCTTCCAGTTCGGCCCCTGGATAGTATTCAATGATGTCCGCGTAAATGCCCTCGTACGCGCGAGTAAATGTTTCTCTTTCCGCTTGTATTCCGTCATTGGCATCGAGAACGATAACCTTCGGGCCGCCCGGGCCCGATCCACCACTCAACACCCCGCTCCTGCGACCAAGCAGATCCGCTACCACGCAAGCACGTTCGTAAGGGCCCGGCGGACAACGATAAGGCGACCTGGGAATAGTCATCACGAATGTGCCGTTGTCGGGCATTTCACGGAGCTGGTTACGCAGCAGGTTTGTTTGTCCACCGGCGATCCAAGCATGAGGAACTTTCGAGCTGGCCTAGCCGGGAATTTTGTCAAAGTCTATACCCGTTGCAACGATCAATCGGTCGTAGCTCAGAGTCTGTTCGCGATCTAATGTAACTGTGGCGTTTTTACCATCGATTTTCTTTACTCTGTTTTTGAGGACCTGCACGCCGTAGCGGTTTGCCAGAGCGTCGTACGAGAACTTGAGGTTGTTTGTACGCAGACGTTCGTTCAGCACAAGATTGCTCATGATGCATGAAACGTGACTGGCCTTACTTTCGACCAAGGTAACGTTGATACTGCCACCACTCCACAAACGAATGTATTTGGCGGCGGTGGCACCGCCGAATCCACCACCAACTACCACCACGTGAGGTCCGGTTTGACCACTGACGATGGTCGGTGCCGCCACTGCTGCAATGGTTGCCCCTGATGCCTTTATAAAACTTCGTCGGCTTATTTTTTTAATTTGAAATGCCCCTGTAATTCAATTCATGCCGGGTGGATTTATTCGTCGCTGCTGGAATGGTCTTCTCCGCCCTGCCCTTCAGGCAACCCCGAGTAATAGGACGCTATCCGTGACAACTGATCATCCCGATAACCCTGGATCTGGTAATGCATGATGTCATGGTCGTCCTTGTACTTTATGTCGATCAGTTTGTCGTACAAATCGTTGAATTCCGCTCCCGCCAGTCCGTCCATATCGCCTACGGCGTACCCGTTTGTACCGTGGCATTGGGCGCACTGGGAAGCGAGGAATCGATCCATATCGGTATCGGCATAGGTATTCGGCGTTGCACCCAAAGGAAGCAGAGAGAAGCCTAGCGTTAAGACGAATGAGCGCTTTATCATATGCCTGAGTCTCCCTGAGTCTGTTTCAAGCACGGTTTATTAGTGGGAATATTTCCCACATAATTAGAATAGAGAAATTCCCGGATTGTTGCAACCGTCCCCGCTAAAGGGCTCGGATCAGCGGACGGGTGCGTCAGCGACTGAACGGGTTACTACGTTGCAGGCATCGACAACGAAGCCGAAGGTCTGCTCAGTCGTCCTCTTCGTATTCGGGAGGAAGTTTATGCGCGACCCCCTTGTGACACTCAATACAGGTCTGACCTTTTTCCAGCGCAGGCTTCATCTTTTTCGCACCGCGTCGTGTCTGGTCGTGAAAATTCATGGCATCGTAACTGTGGCAGTTTCGACATTCTCGCGAATCGCTGGACTCCATTGCCTGCCACACATTCTCCGCCAATTGCAGTCGCTTTGCCTCGAATTTTTCCTTGGTATCTATGGACCCTACGAGTTTATGGTACAGCTCGTTGGACGCACGGATCTTGCGGGCTATTTTTGCGCCCCAGCTCCGGGGCACGTGACAATCTGCACACGTTACGCGCACCCCAGAGGCGTTTGAGTAGTGCTTTGACTCCTGGTACTCGGGGTAAATCGTATCGCGCATCTCGTGACAGGAGATACAAAAATCCATTGTGTTCGTGTATTCGACAAAGGTATTGAACCCGCCCCAAAAGACTATTCCCGTGATCGTGCCGACGACGAATATTACACCGGCGCCGTAGCGGCGAGACGGCAAAAGGAACCAGCGTTTTAGAGCAGCTAACATATTGTTGCTCCATGTGAAGGCGTGGCAGTCGCAAAAACGGCTGCCACATACAGAGCATTAAGAAGGCGCTAGCTAATTGCAAACAAGGCCAGGCGTCACTCCTTGTGCAGGGTGGCCATATGCGACATGATATCTGCAATAATCTGATGATCCAGGGCGCGCAGGGCGGGCATGTCCTCTCCGGGTTGACCGTTGAGAATCTTGTGCATCACTTCCCAGGGATTACCCATCTGTGCTCCAAAGGGTTTCATATCTTCTGGCATCTTGCCGTCTTTACCGTGGCAATTTGCACATATCGTATTGAAGTAAACCTCACCCTTGGAGGCATCTCCCTGGGGCGCCTTGCTGGCACGATCGATGTAGGGATTCATGTCCACCTGTCCTTTGCCGACGAAATTAGCCAGATCCATGAAATCCTGATCCGACAAAAGGTCTCCAAAGCCGTGTTCGTCCGCCTTGAGCATCGAGACTATCTTATCGGCATCTGCGCCGGCGGCGCCCTGTATACCTGGAATCCCGGTGGCATGCTTACCACTCGCGTATGCCCCGTCCCGGCCCAGATAATCCCAGCCATGGCATTCCTTGCAGCGCCAGTTGATGTAGATCAAGCGGGGGGCACCCAACGCGCAAGCCTATGCCCCCAGAGTCCACCCAGGTTGCTGACACCGGAAATAATCGGGGTCGTGCGGTAAAACTGACGAACCACAGGCTTCTGCGGCCGGCGAGATCTCACGTACGAGCTCCGCGAGGTAGGGTATGAACGGTATGATGAGAACGACACCCACAATCTTGAAGGTGACGTGGGCTACCGCCACTCGCACCGCTTCCCTGGGTTTACCAATGGCCGCCAGGCCGGCGGTGGCACAGGTCCCGATA
>CAMYOI010000226.1 GCA_947259955.1 uncultured Gammaproteobacteria bacterium | reverse complement strand
ATCGCGCAACAACGGGTTGGAAATCGACCAGGACGTATCGAACCACGTGCCGTTAAACGAAGACCAAAACCCTTCCCATTACTCACTAAACCCAGACCCCGTGCCCGAGATGATGTACGAAAATATGGCCACCCCAAAAAACTTAAGTAAGTGCCATTCGGGTCAGACCCCATTTCTAGGAACTGGGGTCTGATCCCCTTTTGTTGGGGGTGAGTGTTGGCAGATCGTGCAGTTTGTTCATGTTTCTTGGCGCTGTGTTTCATCATCCCGAGCGCGCGCGGTGCGGAATACATCCAATCCGAAAATACGGCACCTCGGAGTATCGAGGAGCTCGAGACGCCAGTGGACGCCGCGCTTGAGAAAGAGAAGAAGAAGGTGCGAGATATCCTGCTGGATAAAACGAAGGACCGGCTGCAAGAGCAACCGGCCTGGCTGCGCGATGCCACACTGGATTACAACCTGCGCAGTTACTTCTACGATCGGGCAAATCGAGACGACAGTATCAACGAAGCGCTCACTCTGGGCGGCGAAATCGCCTTTCGAACCGGCCAGTTCGCCGGCATTGCGCAGCTCGGCTTCTCCTACTACTTGTCCTATGGCCTGTATGCGCCGGAGGACCGCGACGGTACCGGCCTGTTGGGCCCCGGCCAGGAAAACCTATCCGTGCTCGGGCAGGCCTATCTTCAACTCGGTGATCTGGACCGGTTTGGCGTACGCCTGTACAGGCAGACCTTGAACCTGCCTTACGTCAACAAGCGAGACGGATTGATGATCCCCTATACCTTTGAAAACTATGTCATGGGGCGCCGGGGTACCGGACGCGACTTCCTCATCGGTCATGCCACCAGAGTAAAGAAACGGGACGAAGAGGCCTTCATTCCCATGTCGGAGGCGGCCGGCGCCGCCGGGACCGGCGAGGGCGTCAGCATCGCCGGGCTCAAGCTGGAGTTCGGGGAGGACACGAAATTCGGCCTATTCAATTTCTACGGGTGGGATACCTTCAACACCGCCTACGTGGAGGCCAACTGGGTCGACCCGATTATCCGCCGCTACGGCCTTAAGGCCAGCGTGCAGTATACGGATCAGCGCAGCGTCGGCGAGGAACTGGTTGGCGATTTCAGAACGAACCAACTCGGATTGCTCTTGGCCGGTAGCCGCGGCGGACTGGTGCTGAAGCTGGCTTACGTGCAGACGGGCAAGGGCGACGAAATTCGAAGCCCCTGGGGCGGTATTCCCTCGTTCAACTCGGTGATCCTCGAAGACTTCGACCGCGCCGGAGAGAAATCCGTGCGCGCAAGCCTTTCCTGGTCCGGCGAACGGCGGGATTGGACAGCCTGGAGCGGGTTCCTCAATGTCGTGACCGGCTGGGACGCCATCGATGCCGCTACCGGGGCGGCGCTCCCGGACGTCACCGAGTATGACCTGACCGTGGACTACAAGCCCAGGATGGGACCGGCACGTGATCTTTGGCTTCGCTTGCGCGGGGCCTACGCTGATTTCGAAGACGGAACCGACCGTTGGAACGTCCGGGTGATATTCAACTACCCGCTCCACCTACTATAGACATGAGAATTTCTCATTGACGTCGAGGTCGCTGGAAACCGCCATCGATGTTGGCGCAGTCCCGCGTTTGGATCCGGATGGTCGATATCTATCGTCCATTAGCACCATCAGTTGCACAGCCGACGCAATCTGAATCGGGCTGGCTGTGGTGCCGTTCCTCATACGGTATGATATTGGTGGAATCTTTGAAAAATCAGAGTTGAGTGATCATTGTGTTGCCACGACTTGATACGGTGCTGGTTCAGTTCGGCTCGACCGCGATAACCCTTGGCGCTGCCTTGCAGGCGTCGCTCATATTGTTGGCAACCTACCTGGTGACAAGGGCGGCACTCAAGGGGTTGGAGAGGGCGCAAAGGAATCGCCCAAATTTTGCTAAGTCCCACCAGTTCGTGTTGGGACGAATACTGGTGTACACATTCGGCACCCTGGGCGTGTTGATATCGTTGGCTTCCCTGGGTCTTGATTTCGATAGACTCACCCTGATTGCCAGCGCATTGTCTGTCGGTATTGGTTTTGGGTTGCAGAATACGATCAACAACTTCATCTCAGGTGTCATCCTGATCTTCGAGCGTTCAGTACGGATCGGAGACTGGGTAGTTGTCGATCAGACCGAAGGGGTCGTGATCAAAATCAACCTCCGTTCAACGCAGATCCAAACCTGGGATGAAGCGGACGTGATCGTGCCCAATGCCGACATGATTTCGAGCAAGATCACCAACTGGACCCTGGAAAAGCCTTCCGGGCGGTTGATATTGAATGTGGACGTGGCCTATGGCAGTGATACCGCGCTGGTTAGGAAGTTGTTGCTGGCAACTGCAACCTCGCATCCTGCCGTGATCAGGGACGGTTCGGTCCCGGAACCGATGGTGATGTTTCTTGGTTTCGGGGACAACGCACTGCACATGGAACTGCGGTGTTTCATCAAAGACATAATGGAAAAGTTCGTCGTCATGAGCGACCTTTACTTTGCGATCGATGAGACGCTCAGGAACAACGCTATCGAAATCCCCTTTCCGCAGCGCGACGTCCACGTCAAATCGTGGATCGCCCCCGGCGGCGATGAGACCGGCTTACCAAACGCTCACTGAAACGTATAGCCCAGTGTGATACCCAGGCCACTGTAATCGACATCCCATTTGAAGCCGTCTTGCTCAAAGTCGTTCGAGAGAACACGATAAGCGCCACCCAACGTCCACCGGTTGTTGAACCGGTAGCCGGCGCCAACAACTGCATTCCATACGGTGTCCGAATCACCGCCCCCGACATCCCCGCGCAACCAGACGTACCACTTGTCCGTTCGCACTGGTACCAGGCGTATGCCTATGAATCCATCTAGCCAGTTCTGATCACCGCCGACCGTTCTTCGCGGCAGGTTCAGATCGACACTCATATCCTGGTAACGCAAACCGAAAATGCCCTGTACCGTCCGATTGAAGTGATACACGCCGCCCGCCTCGCCGATGAAGTTCTTGACATCGAGTGATACCTCACCGTTAGGTGTGTTTTCCTTGGGATTGAGCTTGGTATACATGCCGTCCAGAAAATAACCCCACCTGCCTTTATGCGACTCGAAGCGAGCTGAGATCGCGGCATCGAGCACTTCGAGGAGGTCGCTGAAACTGGAGTCGATTTCGACTTCATTGCCACGGATCCCCGCGGTGCCATCCATGCTGATCGCCCACAGATAGACAAATAATGTGCTCCTCCACCGATCGGGCTCTTCCTCATCCTGCAACACGCCCTGCGCCGAGGCCGTTTGTATCCCCAAGCCCATGGAAACGAGCAGGGCCACAATCGAAAGTAAGTGTTTTAGTTTCATCATTTTTTCCTGTTGGTTGTCCGGTTCTTCACTGGGCCCGGTTCATATAGTATTCGGTTTGAATAGATCATTCCATGCAAAGGGATTTGGCCTGAACACAATTGCATGAAGCCCAGTCGCTACAATCAATCGGCGCGAGGCGCGCCTCCTACAATGCATATTCGATGCCGAGACCACATTGTAGGAGCGGCGCCTCGCCGCGATACAATTTTTCTGGCTCGTTCCGAACGGAAAGCTTTACAGCCGATTGATGGAACCGCTGACGATAAACTGTCGGGTCCCTCTCGAATACGGAAATGTTTACACAAATTGGGTAAAAATCTGGATCCGGGGCATCGAAGGACGCCGCAAAATGCATGAAAATCCCGACAATAATTGACACTAAATTCGTGTAGCACTAACATCGTGTTATGAAGAATATCGCCATTACCGTACCCGAATCCGTCGCCAAATGGGCCCGTGTATGGGCGGCACGCAATGAGAGCAGCGTCTCCAAGCTGGTCGGTGAACTGTTAACAACAAAGATGAAAGAGGAATCAGCGTACGAGGCGGCGAAGAAGCGTTATTTGAAAAAACCTCCGCAGAAGCTTGGCAGGAGCGGGTCCCGCTATCCTAAAAGATCGGACCTGCATGACCGATGACTTATTTTGTAGACACGAATGTCCTGGTTTACGCACGGGATGCGGTAAGCCCTAAAAAGCAGCAACGAGCTCATTCATGGTTGGAACGACTCTGGACTCATAGGACAGGCCGATTGAGTTACCAGGTGTTACACGAGTATTACGTAACAGTCACTCAAAAGTTGTCACCGGGTCTGGAGGTTTCGGATGCACGTGACGATGTTCGTGCTTTCGAAGCCTGGAATCCGATCGTCGTCGGCAAGACAGTTATGGAAGTTGCCTGGAATGTTCAGGATCGATTTTCGTTTTCGTGGTGGGATGCTCTGATCGTCTCTTCCGCACAGATCCTGGACTGCCGATATCTCTTAACCGAGGACCTTCAACACGAACAGGTTTTAGACGGCGTGACCGTACTCAATCCCTTCAAGACAACCCTCCCCGACAGCTGAGACACTCGCGGTCATGTAGCATGATCGGCCCGAGGTGGGCCTCCTACAATGCCTATTCGATGCCGAGACCACCTTGTAGGAGCGGCGCCCCGCCGCGATTCATCTTGTATGAATTCTGCAAGCTATCGGTAGATGTCCTTTCGGTGACCGATTTTAAGTACGATGATTACGAGTTCTTTTCCGGAAATGCTGTACAAGATCCGATACCGTCCAACCCGGATTCGAAACACGTCTTCGTACCCGGTGAGTTTCCGTGAGCCTTTTGGTAATGGATCGTCCGCGAGTCCACGGATGGCGGTTACCACACGCATTTGATCGAGTCGAGGGAGTTTGCCCAGCTGTTTCTCCGCAGTGCGTGAGATCTCGATCCTATATTTTGCCATCGAGTTTCAGTTCCGATAGCACTTCGGAAAGCGGGCGCGTCGGCTCGTGGCGGATTTTCTTCAGGTCTTCGATGTCTTCGAGTTCCTCCAGGCGATCGAGAAGCGCCTCTTGGATGAAGTGATTCATCACGATGCCGTGTGACCTGCAATACTCTTCAATGGCTTTTTTCAGCTTGTCGTCAATTCGTGCGTTGATCTGGACGGTCCCCATTTCGGTTTACCTTTGGCTCAGGCAGGAATATCAAATACTAGCATGTGATAGCATTTGATAACAACTGTGTCAGGGATTGCGGGCGTGTATATTTTGAACCTGGATATGGGCATATCGATCGACATAGGAGAACGAGGTTGAGTTTGAAAAACACGCAGGACATCAATCAGGCCACGCTGATCGGCGGGGGTGTGATCGGCGGCGGGTGGGCGGCGCGATGCCTGGCGCACGGTCTTCGGGTCGTCGTGACGGATCCCGCAGACGGTGCCGAAGAAAAGTTGCGCACCGCCGTGGACAATGCCTGGCCGGCCCTGGAGGCGACCGGACTGGCTGCGCAGGCCAGCCGGGACGAACTCGAGTTTACGCGGGATGTCTCCGCTGCAATAAACGGTGCGGATTTCATTCAGGAAAACGTGCCCGAGCGTGAAGATCTTAAGATCGAGGTATTCGAGCAGATCGGCGCCCTCGCCCCGGCCGATGTCGTCATCGCGTCGAGTTCATCGGGGCTGCTGCCGTCTCGCCTGCAGTCGCGCTGCCGTCATCCCGAGCGTCTGCTCATCGGGCACCCTTTTGCACCCGTCTACCTGCTGCCTTTGGTAGAGGTGGTCGGGGGTGAACAAACTTGCATGGAGGCGATTTCCGCCGCCTGCCGTTTCTACAAGCGCATCGGCATGCGTCCGCTTCATGTCAGAAAGGAAATCGAAGCCTACATCGCCGACCGGCTGCAGGAATCGGTATGGCGCGAAGCGCTGCACCTCATCAACGACGGGGTCGCCACCGCGGCCGAGATCGACGCCGCGATTACCGGCGGTCCCGGTCTGCGCTGGGCGTTCATGGGGACGTTGATGGCATGGCACCTGGGCGGCGGTCCGGGGGGTATGCGACACACCATTGATCAGTTCGGGCCCGCGCTGAAGCTGCCCTGGTCCCACATGGATGCCCCCGAGCTGACGGATGCGCTCAAGGAGCGCATCGTGCGGGGCTGCGAGGAGGAGACCGCGGGGCGCGATTTCTCCGAACTGGAACGGCGCCGTGATATTTGTCTGGTGAAGATACAGCAGGTGCTTGCCGAACACTGGTACCCGCCGGGCGAGGACGGCTGGCCGGAGCCTGATTTTTCAGCCTGGGGAATTTCTGATTGATCGCGGCGAGGGCGCCGCTCCTACAAATTTTGGTGGGGCATCGATTATTCTTGTAGGAGGCGCGTCTCACGCCGATTTAGAAATTTTGGAATCATACGATAACCGACTATTCAGAGGTTCCCTGGAGGATAAGGGAATCAACGAGGCTACAGCTCCGCTTCACACCCCGCGAAAAACGGGTTTGCGTTTTTCCACGAATGCCTTGACACCTTCCTCGGCATCCGCCGACTTGAGCATTTTTCGGTAAACCGGCAGGTCGCCGA
>CAMYOI010000225.1 GCA_947259955.1 uncultured Gammaproteobacteria bacterium | reverse complement strand
AAACCGGAAGGCAACGTGAACTGGCTGCAAACCATACCAGGTAAAGGCTGGCACGTACTTTGGAGAATTTATGGCCCAACCCAGGTTTGGTACGACCAGAAATGGAAAATAAGTGAGATTGAACTGGTGGAGTAATCAATCTGCTGACACCCAACTTTCATGTGTGGTTACTTTTCCAAATCGAGAACTGTGCAATCGACTTTGTACTCGATGTTGCTTAAAGAAGAGGAGGTTATGGAATGAGGCCTTGCCGAATTTCTCGAACACTGCCTGCCCTGGTGCTGATATCCGCGATTCCTGTTTCTGGGTTCGCCCAGGACATGATCCCGGATAAACAGGACGTCTCTGTTCCTAAAAAGGAGTACTCACCCTACGCCGATGACCACTTCCCCACCGGTGTGTTCTTTGGCGACACCCACCTGCACACCTCGTGGTCGACGTGGCGGACCATGCGGAAAATCTCGGATTGGCCGATTTTATAGAGCGTTCGGATCCCATCCTTTTGGCCAACACGACCGGCAAACGCTGGCACGACATGGTCAAGGCGGGCACAGGCTACGACGCATTTCTGGAATGGGGCAGGGACCAGACGGATAAAATCAAAGAACCCAAGATGATGCAGAAGGTCTGGGCGATGGCGACCGATAATGCCGATAGATATTACCAGCCGGGCAGTTTCACGACCTTTCATGGCTTCGAGTGGACGCCACACCCCAATGGCAACAACATGCACCGGGTAGTGATTTTCCGGGATGGAAAAGATCGCACTTCACAAGTGCAGCCAATGTCGACCTATGACTCCGCAGATGCGGAGGATCTGTGGAAATATCTCGCCAACTACCAGGACAAGACGGGGGGGCAGGTGCTGGCCATCCCGCACAACGGCAACCTGTCGAACGGCTTGATGTTCGACAACGAGACCTACACCGGTAAACCGCTCACTCGGGACTATGCCGAGCGCCGCAGCCGCTGGGAACCGCTGGTGGAGGTAACGCAAATGAAGGGTGATGGCGAGGCCCACCCATTGCTGTCCCCGGACGACGAGTTTGCCGATTTCGAGACGGTCGACAAGGGTAACCTCATGGGCCTGGAGCCCAAGACACCGGATATGCTGCCGAAAGAGTATGCGCGTTCGGCGTTGAAGCGGGGGCTGGCCTACGAGCAAAAGCTCGGCGCTAATCCCTTCAAATTCGGCATGATCGGCAGCACCGACGCCCACACGTCGCTGCCGACCACGCGGGAAGAAAACTGGTTCGGCAAGGCACCCTATCTGGAGCCCAAAGGAGACCGGGTGGAACACGCGCTGATCAAGGCGCCTGATCCCAAATTGAGCCTTATGGCCTACGATCTCGGTGCCGCCGGTCTGGCGGCGGTGTGGGCACGCGAAAACTCCCGCGAGTCCCTCTGGGATGCCATGGCCCGTAGAGAGGTCTTCGCCACGAGCGGGACACGCCTGCGGGTGCGCGTATTCGGGGGATGGGATTTCGGTGAGGACGAAGTCCAGCGGCCCGACTTCGCCCGGCAGGGCTATGCGCGCGGCGTGCCCATGGGCGGCGATCTCAGTACGGCCCCAGAGGGCCAGGCACCGTCGTTCATGATCCGGGCGCTGCGCGATCCCGATGGCGCCAACCTGGATCGCATTCAGATGATCAAGGGCTGGGTTGACGCCGAAGGCGAGGCTCACGAGAAGGTGTATGATGTGGCCTGGTCGGATGATCGCCAGCCCGGAGCTGACGGCAGGCTGCCCCCGGTCGGCAGCACTGTCGATGTCGCGGATGCCAGCTTTACCAACAGCATCGGCGACGCCCTGCTGATGGGTTACTGGATGGATTCCGACTTCGATTCGAAGCAGCGGGCGTTTTATTACGTACGCGTACTGGAAATCCCGACACCCCGCTGGACAGCTTACGATGCAAAGTTCTTCAACGTCAGGATGCCCGAGGGTACCCAGATGAAACACCAGGAACGGGCCTATACGTCGCCGATCTGGTACACACCGTAACAAGCAAGGATTCACGGCCGCTATTCATTCGGAAGGGAGAAACGACGTGACCCATCTTTTGAAAACTAACCTGCAAACAGTGACGATCAATACGATGAAAACAAAACTCTCGATATCCCTTGTGGCCGTAGCAGTATCTCTGGGTTGCGGCTTTGTGCCCGCCACGGCACAAAGTAGTTCAACCGCCGCCTACAAAATGGACAGAACCGTTCTGCCGATTCAACCCCCAAAGCACGAGCCGATTATGGTGATGGACGCGCGCGATGCGACCAAGCCAGCGACTTTTGACATCAAGCCGCCCGAAGGAGCGCCTAACGTTGTCATTGTGCTTATCGATGATATCGGCTTTGGCGCCACCACGCCGTTCGGCGGAGCCATTGAAACGCCCACTTTTGAGCGCCTGGCAAATGAGGGCCTGCGCTTCAATCATTTTCACACCACCGCCCTGTGCTCGCCGACGAGAGCGGCGCTGCTGTCTGGCAGAAACCATCACGAAGTCAACGTGGGCTCCGTAATGGAAGTGGCTACAGGCTTTCCGGGCAACCAGGGCGAGCGGCCCAATGATGCCAAGTACGTTGCCGAAACGCTCCGCCAGAACGGCTACAGTACTGCCGCGTTTGGCAAGTGGCACGAAACGCCCACCTGGGAAGTTTCCGTGTCCGGCCCTTACTTCAATTGGCCGACCAACTCGGGCTTTGACAAGTTTTTCGGCTTTATCGGTGGTGAAACCAACCAGTGGGATCCGGTTATCTTTGATGGCGTAACCAAAGTGGCCAAGAAAGATGATCCTGATTATCACTTCACCACTGATATGACCAATGAGGCGATCCAGTGGGTCAAATTTCAGCAGGCCATGACGCCTGAAAAACCGTTCATGATCTACTACGCTACCGGAGCGGTTCATGCGCCGCATCACGCGCCCAAAGAGTGGATCGAAAAGTATAAGGGGAAGTTCGACAAGGGATGGCTCGCGTATCGCGAGGATGCGTTTGCCCGCCAGAAAGAGATGGGCATCATTCCGGAAAATACCAGGCTGGCTCCCATGCCCGAAGACATCATGGATTGGGAGTCGCTGAGCGACCAGGAACGTGAACTGTATTCGCTGCAGATGGAGGCCTTCGCCGGGTTCACGGAACACACCGACAACGAGGTTGGCAGGCTGGTGGATGCGATTGACGAGATCGGCGTGCTCGACAATACCTTGTTCATCTACATCATGGGCGACAACGGTTCCAGTGGTGAAGGTGGTTTGACCGGTACCTACAACGAACTGATCCATCTGAACGGGATCTTCGATGCCGAGACCACGGAGAGCATGCTGGACCGCGCGGATGACTGGGGTGGTCCGAATTCATTCCCGCATTTTTCGGCCGCATGGGCCGTTGCGACTGATGTGCCATTTACCTGGACCAAGCAAATGGCTGCCGATTTTGGCGGTACCCGCAATGGTATGGTGATGCACTGGCCGAAGGGAATAAAGGCCAAGGGTGAAATTCGCAGTCAGTTCCATCATGTAAACGACGTGGCAGCCACTGTTCTGGAAGCAACCAATCTGCCGCAGCCCAAAATGGTGAACGGCGTACCGCAGAAACCATTGACCGGTGTGAGCATGCTGTATGCCGCCGCCGATGCCAATGCGCCGGATCGTCACACCACGCAGTATTTTGAGATCTTTGCCAACCGGGCCATCTATCACGACGGCTGGCTGGCGCGCGTCGTGCATCGTGTGCCGTGGGAGAACGATCCTATCAATACGTTGCAGAACGACGTTTGGGAACTCTACAACACCGCGGAGGATTTTAGCCTTACCACCGATCTGGCAAGTGACAAACCTGAGAAACTGAAGGAAATGCAGGAGCTGTTCGGGAAAGAGGCTATTGCAAACAGCGTTTATCCACTGGATGACCGTTCCTACGAGCGCTTCAATGCGGCAATCGCGGGGCGGCCTGATTTGATGCAAGGCAGAACCAGCCTGACGCTTGCCGACGGCATGACAGGCATTTTGGAAAATACGTTCATCAACGAGAAGAACAACTCCAAGACCGTAGTTGCAAAAGTGCAACTGAAGGGCAACGACCGGGGTGTCATTCTTACCCAGGGCGGAAAGTTCGGCGGTTGGGCGTTGTATATGGATGATGGCAAACCAGCCTACGTCTACAACTACTTTGGTCTCGAGAGCTACACCGTGGCATCACCTAGTGCCATTACCGGCGACAGCGCCGAAATCAAGCTTCAGTTTGATTACGACGGCGGGGGTACGGGTAAAGGCGGCTTGGCGATGCTCTATGTAGATGGCGAAAAGGTGGCGGAGGGCCGGGTCGACAGGACTGAGCCCGCGGTGTACTCCGCCGATGAAACCGCTGACGTCGGCATTGATGAATCCACACAGGTGGCCGACAAGGTCTTCAAAGACGTCGAGGATTCAGATTTTACCGGCTATGTGAAGAGCGTCACCATCAGTATACCGGAGAGCTAGACAGTCATGGCTATGGCATCAAGGTCATTCGCTATGCCCTTGATGCCTACTCCATGAATTCATTTCAACCGCTGCTATAGAGAAGTGGGCATGAAGATGATTAGCAAAACCAGGTTCTTACTCGTTCTGGTTTCACTGGTCGCTACCGCGGCAATTGCCGGGGAGCAGCTCCGATAAAATTACGTCCCCACCACGATCTCGCCGGAAGCCCAACAGGCGTTGGCTGAGCTCTACGACGCAAAAGCCTATGCCAGGATATTTCCGGCGGCCGATGACCTGGACGGCTGGCGCAAGACACACGCGGCCGGGGAGGAAGGTGATTTTGTACCCCTCCGGCTACTCATCTACCACTGATTTCCCCCCTTACTTCGGGGGATTCGTGTGCCGAGTCGTTCACGTAAGCTTGTACCGTAACTCGATTCCACATTTATCCACAGGTGCACAGATATGGCTTTTCGAAACCGCATAGCTTCCATCGTCTCTATCCTTACCGTTTCCGTCTCTGCATTCGTCGCCGCACCGGCCCTGGCCGCGGACCCAACTGACGGTCCGGAATGGAGGTTTGTCGGTGATCTTTACCTGTGGGGGGCGCAGATCGATGCCACGACGGCTGCGGGGGAGGAGACCAATATCCCGTTCAGTACGCTGATTGACAATCTTGAAATGGCCTTTATGGGAGGCTTCGGCGCACAGAACAACAAATGGACCGTAAAGGCCGACATCATTTACCTGAACGTCAAGGACAATCTCAGCAGCTAGGCGCCCGTGCCCGGAGGCGGGGTGCAGAACACCGACGCAGAGGTCGAACTGAAGGGCTGGATCGTCACCCCGACGGTAGGGTATGCCGTGCACAATTCCGAAAAGGCTCGCGTCGAAGTGATGGCCGGCGCACGCTATTTGTGTCTCGAAGCCGGCGCCACGGTAAAAGCCGACGGTACCCGGATTTTCGATGCCTCCGATTCGGGTTCCAACTGGGATGGCATCGTGGGCATGCGTGCCGACATCAATCTGTCCCCAAAATGGTACCTCCCCGTTTATCTCGACGTCGGCGCCGGCGACAGCAAGAGTACATGGCAGGGCTTTGGCGGCATCGGCTATCGCTTCGGCAGGGTCGATGCGGTCGCGGGTTACCGCTATCTCACCTACGACTTCGATGACAGCCCGGTGTTTGACGATCTGACATTCAAAGGATTCATAGGCGGCATCAGGTTTGCGTTCTAGGCATTTTCGATATCGCCAGTTTTCCGCTACACGACAACACACTCGGCACTTTTTGAAACGGAGAAACAAAATGAGAACGCTATTAAATGGTTGGTCGTATTTCAGGAAGGAATCCAATGGCAACTAAGATATCCAGTTCTCTTGCACTCGCGCTGGTCTCGCTCAGTCTGACAGGATTGATGAGCAATGCACTGGCCGAAGACACGGAAGCGCTGGCAAAGGCGGCGCAGAACCCCATTGCCAGCATGATCAGCTTGCCGTTGCAGAACAACACGAACTTCGATCTAGGTCCGCTCGAGAAAACTCAGAACATCTTCAATATCCAGCCCGTCTATCCTTTTTCAATAGGCGAGAACTGGAACCTGATCGGGCGGGCAATCTTGCCGGTGATCTCCCAGCCGGCTTTTACCCCCGAGCAAAGCCGTGAGTTTGGCCTGGGTAATACGTCGATAACGGGGTTCTTCTCGCCGTCAAAATCCGGCGCAGTGACCTGGGGTGTCGGCCCGACGGTGGTCGTACCAACCAACACTGACGAACGCCTCGGCTCGGATCTTTGGAGCCTGGGGGCGTCGTTCGTGGCGCTGACCATGCCCGGCGATTGGGTCATGGGTGCGCTTATTAGCAACGTTTGGTCGGTGGGTGGGAGCGATGACCCGGCCGAGAACGGCATGCTCATTCAGCCATTCATTAACTACAACATCCCCGACAGCGATGGCTGGTACCTGTCATCGGTACCGATTATTACGGCGAACTGGAAAGCGGACCAAAGCGGCGATGTTTGGACGGTCCCGCTCGGCGGTGGCGCCGGCAAGATTTTCAAGGTCGGCAAGCAGCCGATGAATGCGCAGGCGCAGGCGTTCTATAACGTCGCCAAACCAGAGTACGGGGCGGATTGGCAGCTCAGGTTGCAGCTGCAGTTCCTGTTCCCGAAGTAATCGATATGAAGAGGAATCCGAAATGGATATGAAATTAAGCAACCTGTCCACGGTTTTCACCGCAATACCGGCATATGCGTCTGGGTGTAGGGCAGATACAGGCATCGTCATATGGCTTTCCGACAATGGACCGGCTACAACCCAGGGGTCCAACAACGATTTCTTGGGCAGTTCAGCCGGACCGTTCCGTGGAGAGGTTGGTGATGCACTTGAGGGTTCACTGCGCGTTCCGGGCATGATCAAATGGCCAGCAAAGATCAAAC
>CAMYOI010000224.1 GCA_947259955.1 uncultured Gammaproteobacteria bacterium | reverse complement strand
TTCAGGATCTGCGCGGTTCCTCCGGTAGATATGATTTCGATACCGAGATCACGCAGTTCACGTGCAAGGTCTTCGATACCTGTTTTGTCCGACACGCTTATCAACGCGTGTCTGATGGTCGGCTTATGAGGATGCATGATTTGTTCCGAGTCGGGATGAATGGGAAATGGCGTCGCGATTGGCGGAACGGGCTCAGGGATTTGCGCTTACTCGAGATTATATTGCTTGAGTTTCTTGCGTAACGTGTTCCGGTTGATTCCTAGAAATTTGGCGGCTCGCGTCTGATTGCTCTCCGATTGTTCCATCACCACCTCCAGCAGCGGTTTCTCGATTTCGCTGATCACCATCTGATAGAGGTTGTTGGGCTCTTCGCCGTTCATATCCTTGAAATAACGTTTCAGAGAGCGCCTCACGCAATGACATAACGGATCTTTTGTCCTCTGCTTTACGGTGCTCATAATGTATCTCTATTGCTGCTCTATCTCTGGTACAAACAACTTTGCGCTGCGCAGGTGTTTCTTGATCTGCCGGAACAACCATTGACGATAACGGGTATGGACACCGATTTTTGTAATCCTCCTGATGGTTTCGTACCGAGCTTCTCCACCGAATCGGCCGGCTCTCGTTCAGCCCTGGGTGCCGCATTGAACTTTGTTATTAAACCGATGCGGCCCGATTTCCGTTTTTATGGGCTCTTATTCGTTTGAGACAAAGAACTTAATATGATACTACCGACGCGCGGTGTGGAAAAGCTTGACAAGCCAAATTCATCCGAAAAATTTTGCCGGCCGGACCGTTTCAGTGGTTATCGTGCAACCAGCTGTATCTCGTAACCGACGGCGGATTGTGCCGGCTGCGCGAGATCAAGATCCACTCTTTCCAGCACATTCGGAGCCATGTCACCCGGTGATCCGGCGCGATACTCATGGGGTAAATAGGTCCGGCGGCCAACCACCGCTCCCTCCGTATCCGTCAGCGTCACTTCCAGCGGTGGGAAGGGCTGCGTAAAGGTCGCACGATTGATCAGGTTTGCACTGACTCTCAGCGCTCCAGGTGTAGCAGGATGGGGATCAACGCTGGTGCTGGCCAAGTCCACGCGCTTGATATCGGTGCGAGGAGGGACCGTACAGGACGTGTACTCACAAATTGCCTCCAAAGGTTCGCGCAGCGATGCAATTTCAGCGAGCTCGGTCAAATAATACTGCTTGAGCTGCCAGAAGACAGCCACTACAAGAACGAGCGCCGCTGCCGTCCAAGCAGCGGACCGTATTGGTTTGGGGTGTGGAATCTCAACCAGCTTGACATCGTTGGCCTGGCGGGCAAGGGCGATCATACGCAGCTCAGGTTTCAGCCCCGGGCCTGTGACCCCGGCACGGCGGCCGCTTTGCTCACCCGGCAGTTCCTGCGGCCCCTGCTTATCGGCGGAAACGTCGGACGTTGTATCGGTGCCGGATTCGAGCAATTCGCGATCGTCATTTAGGTTCCACAGGTTTGTCGGCGCCTCGATGACGATTTCCTCATCGACATCACCCGGAACGTTCAGCTCCGTTTCCAGGGACCCCGGAGACGATTCATTCTCGGTATCCGGCTTGGGCGGCTGCCGCGGTGCTGAAGCGTCTGCGTGGTCACCCAGGTGTTCCACCTCTTCCGTCGTCGCAAAATCCGTAATCGTCAAAGTTTCCGTAATCGCTTCCTCTGCTGCCCCGGGGAGATCCGGAGGTTGTTCAGATACAGTCCACTTTTGAGGTCTCTCGGAGGTACCATCCGGCATGTGGCCTGCCGCGGTGGGCAGGTCAGCATCACCGGAATCAACGGAAGAGGTCGCAGTTTCACGCTGTTCTTCGCCGGGAATGGAATTGACGAGGTTCCAAGACGCACTGAACACTTCCCGACAGCGGCCGCAGCGGACAAGTCCCTGCTGCGCGTCCAGATCTTCATCCGTTGCGGTAAATATCGTGCTGCAGTTCGGACACTTTGTGTACATAAGTTAACGCGTGAATATCTTAACGTTTGACCCCAGTCAGTAAAAACCACTCTTCCCGCTGTACTTCACGAAACTCGAACGTCGGCTCGAACATTTTCCGCACTTCTTTTACCTGATCCCGCAGAATTCCGGTGAGGAGTATAACTCCATCTTTGCAAACCAGAGATACGAGATCATCCTTCAGATCGATCAAAACCCGGGCCAGGATGTTCGCCATCACCAGTTGCGCGCAGATATTCTCCGGCATCTTACCAAGCGTGCAGGCAGAATACCGGTCTGCGACGCGGTTTCGTTCCGCGTTTTCACGACTGACCGCGCGCGCGCGCGGATCGACATCGATACCCCAGGCCCGTGCCGCCCCCAATTTCAATGCCGCAATTGCCAGTATCCCCGATCCGCAGCCGAAATCCACCACATCGAGGCCAGCAGGCCGGTTTTCATCCAACCAGGCCAGGCACATCGCGGTTGTCGGATGGGTTCCCGTTCCGAACGCCAGCCCCGGATCGATGATAAGATTAACGGCATCCTCGACCGGAGGCGTTAACCAGCTCGGAACTATCCAAAGACCCTTCCCTGCCTGCACCGGTTGGAAGCCGGCAAGCCAAACCCGCACCCAGTCCCTGTCCTCCAGCGTGGTTACGCCCTGATCGGTGAACGAACCGAACATCGATCGTATTGTATCCACTACACCCGCGACATCGGTGGACTCATCGAACATGCCGGTTACATCGATCTCAGACCAATCCGGCTGCAGCGGGTAAGCCGCCTCGTAGAAGCCATCGGCACCACCGTTTTGCAGCATGACAGCCAACGCGCCAAATTCGGTGAGCGCATCGCTCAGGGCTTCCGATTCTTCTCTTGGCACCCGAAACCGGATTTGCCGGTGCGACAAGGCCGTTACTTCGCGACAGACTGCTCGATGTAGTGGATGGTGAAGTCGGCGTCGATGTATCCCCTGTCCGACATGATTTTTCGATGCAGCGGTATGTTGGTCTTGATACCGTCCACAACCATTTCACTCAGTGCGCTCCGCATACGCGCCATCGCTTCGTGCCTCGAAGCGCCATACGCGACAAGTTTGGCGATCAGGGAATCGTAGTACGGCGGGACAACGTAGCTATTGTATATATGCGAATCGACTCGGATTCCGGGCCCTCCCGGTTGATGGTATTGTTCGACGCGGCCCGGTGAGGGAAAGAATGTCTCCGGGTCTTCCGCGTTTATCCGGCACTCGATCGCATGCCCGCGTATGACGACGTCGTCCTGGTGCAGATCCAGCCGTTCACCGGAGGCGATCCGTATTTGCTGCTTGACGAGGTCCACGCCGGTGACCATTTCCGTTACCGGGTGCTCAACCTGAATTCGCGTATTCATCTCGATGAAATAGAACTCCGCGTCCTGATACAGGAACTCGAAGGTTCCGGCGCTGCGATAGCCGATTTTTCTGCACGCCTCCGCACATTTTTCACCCATCTCGGCCCTGCGATCGTCGCCGATACCCGGTGCGGGCGCCTCTTCCACGATTTTTTGATGACGGCGCTGCATGGAACAATCCCTGTCGCCCAGGTGAATGGTGTTTCCGTATTCGTCCGCCAGCACCTGGAACTCGATGTGCCGCGGACTTTCCACAAATTTTTCCATGTAAACGATGTCGTTGTTGAACGCGGCGCCGGCCTCGGCACGGGTCAGTAATATTGCATTCAGCAGCGCACTCTCCGTGTAGACGATGCGCATGCCCTTACCACCACCACCGCCTGCCGCCTTGATGATAACCGGATAGCCAATCTGCTCCGCGATTTTCAGGTTTTCCTCGTCGTCTTCTCCCAACGGTCCATCCGATCCCGGGACACACGGGATACCGGCCTCCTTCATTGTCCTGATCGCAGACACCTTGTCTCCCATCAGCCTGATGGTTTCGGCTCTCGGCCCGACGAACAGGAACCCGCTTTGTTCGACGTGCTCAGCGAAATCGGCGTTTTCCGACAGGAAGCCATAGCCTGGATGGATCGCGTTCGCGGATGTCACTTCCGCGGCGGCAATGACGGCAGGTGTATTGAGGTAACTCTCTGCCGCCTGGGGCGGGCCGATGCAAACCGATTCCTCCGCCATCTTGACATACTTTGCATCACGATCGGCCTCGGAATGTACGGCTACCGTGCGCACCCCCAACTCGCGGCAGGCCCGTTGAATGCGCAGCGCTATTTCGCCGCGGTTGGCTATGACGAGCTTTTCGATCATGTCCGGGTCAGTCGATGATGAACAGCGGCTCCCCGTACTCCACGGGCTCGCCATTTTCCTTGAGGACGGAAATGATGACTCCGGCTTTGTCCGCCTCGATCTGGTTGAAGATCTTCATCGCCTCTATGACACACAGCGTGTCCCCGATTTCGACATGGCTCCCGACCTCGGCAAAAGGCCTGGCTCCCGGCTTGGGTGCCGAAAAGAACGTTCCGACCATGGGAGAGGTGACCAGATGTCCTTCCGGAACGGCGTCCTCGGGGACGGCATGCGCGACTGAATCGGGTGCCGCTCCGATCGGGGGACCCATGACCTGGTGGATCTGTGGTTGGGCCGTTACATATGCGGGCCCCGCCCTGCTGAGCCGTATCGATTCCTCACCCTCCCTGATTTCCATCTCGGTCAGATTCGACTCCTCCAGCAATTCGATCAGCTTTTTAATTTTTCGAATATCCATAATCTTCTTTTTCGCCTCTGTTCGCAGCGATATTGGAAATTGTCCGGGAAAGCGCGAAAGTCTGCCGAATTTCTACAAAAAAGTCCAGTTCCCCACATAATCGGCGAATATGGCCGCTAATTCGCAGAAGTTAACGAAAAAAGTGGGTTCGAATCAACTCTTCGAGCAGTCCTTGGGTGAGAATACCGGTATGGGACGCCAGTACGTTTCCATTGACGTCCAGCAACACGCTGTGCGGCAGGCCGCCCACCTCGTTGCCTGACAGGCTGAGCAGAGAGAACGGATCATCGAATGCCAGCAGCAGCTCGTAGCGGATTTTCAATTCGTCACGGAAAGCCTTCACCGGATTTTCCTCGTCGAAAGCCACACCGATGACCTCGATGCCACGATCCCGGTAGCGGTCCCAGGTGCTCTGCAGGAGAGGAATCTCCTCTCGGCAGGGGGCGCACCAGGTCGCCCAGAAATTGACCAGAAGGTTTTTGCCTTGCCATTCCCGCAGATATCGGGTTCGTCCGTCGAGATCGGCAAGCGGACGGTCGACCAAAGGGATATTCGAGACTTCACGGTGGTCGGGCACCGGCAGCGTTTGCGCCGGGCCCAGGTACAACGATATCACCATGCCGGATACGAGCGCCATGCCACCGAACAAAACGTAAGCCGTGATTCTCTTCAACTTTACCCGCATCAGTCGCCCTGGTGCAATTTACAGTTGGCGCGGCGTTTGCCCGTCAAAGTTGGTCGACGTGAGCGAGAAACTCGCGCGGTGACATGTAACCGTAGCGCCTGAGATCAGAGCGCTCCCGGCCGTCGCTATCGAAGAACAACATGGCTGGAGGGCCGTAGACCCCGTAGCGGGTCTTGACCGCCTTGGCGGACGGATCGGTGGCGTCGGTAACATCGACCTGGACCAGTACAAAGTCCTCCATAGCCTGCAAGACTCGGGGATCGGTGAAGGTGCTCTCCTCCATACGCAAACAATCCACGCACCAATCGGCATAGTAATCGAGCATCGCGGGCTTACCGCTCAGCCGGGCGGATGCAAGCTGTTCGTCAAGGCTGTCCAGATTATTCACCACGGTGAATTGCAGGTGCTCGCCCGACGCGTCACCAGCCTGGGTGCGCCAAGCTCTCAAATCCACCGGTTTCAGAACATCCCGACCGCCGCTCATCCCGCCCACGAGTGCGAGCAAGCCCCAAGCCAACATGAACACACCGATTCCCTTCCACAGATAGCGCCAACCACTAGCGCCGTCCGGAAGGGCATGAAGAGCGCCGCAGTATACCGCCGTGACAATAAGCAAGGCCGACCAGAGGTATAGCACCGGAATCCAGGGAATCGTGCCCAGCAGGTAGATTGCGGTTCCGATCAGGACCACGCCAAATCCGTACTTTACATATGCCATCCACGGCCCCGCCCTCGGCACCAGACTGCCCATACCCACACCAATCAGCACGAGGAACACGCCCATCCCCATTGCGATGGCAAACATGATTGCACCACCCAGTACCGGATCGCCCTCCAGGATGGCCACGCCCAGCGCACCGATCAACAACGGAGAAACGCATGCGCCCACGATCAAAGCCGATACCACACCCAGCAGGAAGACCATGATCAGACCGCCTCCGGTCATACCCTGCGTCTTTTGCTGCAGACTGGACTGAATGAAACTCGGCATCTGCAGTTCGTAGAGATCGAACATGGACAGTGCCAGAAGCAGCAGGATAGTGCTGAGAAATCCTATGAACCATATATTCTGAAAATACGCCTGCAACTGATCACCGGTGGCGCCCGCCAGGGC
>CAMYOI010000223.1 GCA_947259955.1 uncultured Gammaproteobacteria bacterium | reverse complement strand
CACATCAAATAGCGTGATCACTCTCACTTTACCAGTGTTTCGGTCTGGACCCTTCTGCATTCCGGACACTCGCTGATTCGCTGATAATGGGCGACGCAGTTAGAGTAGGTGTTGAGCTTCTGTGACAAGTGTCTGCACTAGTTCAGCCGCGGGCATTTCCCTGTTTAGCGCTGCTGCCTGACCACAAAGGAGGAACCTGTAATCCAGAGTATCGTTAGAAGCCTCCCGCAAAGGGTCGCTTAACGTATACATAGTTGGAAAATCTGGCGCAACTCGCTATTGAACGACAGTGTGCTCGATTCGAGTTATGGGCGTTAGAAACAAATAACGCTGCTTTCAATTTTTACAAAAATATTGGCGCAAAGGATGTAGAAGAACTATCGATATTTCGTTTAGATGCGGAGGGAATCAGCGAAGTTGCAGACGACTACATCGACGGAAAAAACGGCTATTCGTCAACGCGATGACGACTGTGGTCAAACCGACTACGGTTCCGGGCTAGAAGCTGTCAAATGAGTTTGCGAAAAAACACCCGGCTGAAGCCATCCTTTTGCTTTCTTTCGGTCTCCACGTAGCCGAGCCTGGGATACATCTGCAAGTTCTCGATCATCGCTTCATTAGTGTATAGCTCGACTGCGTTCAACCCAGCCTTCTTCGCGGTTTGTTCTACATACTCAAACAAACGCTTTCCGATACCCTTTCCTGCCTGCTTCGGCAACACCGCCACGTTCTCAAGATGGTAATGATCGCCCTGTGGATAGAACACAACATACCCAGCAAACGATGAATAGCGCAAGGCAACAAACACATGGCCTTGGCTGATTTGGCTAGCAAAATCAGCATGCATTGGGGCGGGTTCTTTGTCCATCCTTTCGATGTATTTTGAGTAGGCTGCACGGGCGCACGATTGAACATCAATCAAATCATCGACCGACGCTGGGCGTATCTGGATTGATTCAACGTTCATGTATGTAAGCCTACAA
Organism: uncultured Gammaproteobacteria bacterium; assembly: GCA_947259955.1. Taxonomy (GTDB): domain Bacteria; phylum Pseudomonadota; class Gammaproteobacteria; order Arenicellales; family JAANXG01; genus JAHEKE01. The sequence continues at coordinate 5,524 of CAMYOI010000223.1, read as the reverse complement.
CAACATTCGAGGGAAAGTATCGTCTTCCGTGGTCGCCTTAGGGCCGCGCCCTGTCTGTTTTGAAACGCATATATTTCCTGTTCCGGATCATTATCGAAAGGTTGTTATTCCCTACAAAGCGGACCGAGAACATTGACTTTGAAGGATGAATTTTTCTGTGGTGCGTCGTCAAGGACCCGGCAAGGAGCGGACGCCCAATCAGATAATCATTTAACTCTGACAACTCTGACCCAATTGATTTGAACTTTTCTCGCTAACTGAAACGCCAATATCAGTTTGGCACGTCGATGCCGTTAGAGTTAGGAGGAGTCCATCCTATTGCTTCCTTAAGGTGGTTATTTTGGTAAGCCGGCACTACGCAGGTTTGCCACAAATTCGTCCAGGAACTTTTGGTTTCGATAGGGCTGTGCCTCAGCGAACTTCGCCGTTGAAAATGTAGGGTCGATATTACGGATATCATTTTTGATACCAGCCCATTTTTCGGTTTCGTTGTTCTTAACGGCAAGACTGGTCAGGATTAGCCGTGCATTTAGGCCTTTCGGATCTGTTGCAATCGCCGCGGTAGCGACCTCCTCTGCCTGATCGAGCTCACCAAGTGCACGGTGTGCTGCTGCGCGAATGTCCTTAAAGAAAACCGGATGTATTGGCGAGTAGCGCATCGCCAACTTGATATGGTGCAGCGCGGTCTCGTGTTCGCAGCAATAAAGTAAGACGTTGGCATAGAAAGCGTTGGCATGGGTACAGTTAGGGCGATTCGAGACGGCATTTTCTACCGGATGCCAGTGCGGCGTCGAAGTTTCGGTCCGGGAGATGAAGGTGGCTCAAAACCGTGGAAGCTTGGCCGTCTGTGTCAGGCAGAGCCGCACCCTTTTCTGCCCAACCCTTTGCCAACCGCCTGGAATCGTTGCGTGAATCCGACCACCCGCGTTGATAATCGAGCCAGTGGGTAAGCGCAACCCAGGTCGGCCCAATCGAAGCCTCCGGGTGCGATTTCGAAACGAGTTCGAAATGGCGGCGCGCATAGCTCAGCGATAATTGAGCCATATTGAAAAACGCGTGAATGCCTCGATAGAATGCTTCAAGCGACCGTAGATCCTTGAGTGTCTTGTGCCAAACCTTGGCTGACTCGCCCGCTACAAGCTTGGCATTAAAATGCGGTCAGAACGTTGCCCGTTATCTCATCGAGCAGCGCGAAAGCATCGTCCAGTTTCGATCATACTGCTCTGCCCAAACTATCTCTTCAGAGGCTTCATCAGTCAAAGTGAGGGAGATTCTTACCCGGTCGCCAGCTCGCTGGATGCTTCCCGCTAGTGCAAAACGAACACCTAGGGCACATCTGATTAATTCAATGTTTCGTCATTGCGAGCGAAGCGAAGCCATCCAGTGTCGTTATATATCAACACCTTCTGGATTGTCGCGTCACTTCGCTCCTCGCAATGACTGAATAAATCAGAGGATCCCTAGATCGGTTGTTGCCTGGTTCGCTGGTTTTCCTCGATAAGCGTTCGCGCTTCCAGCCGCAATTAGAAATACACCGGAGACTTTAACAAGGGCATTTTGAATATCGATGCGCAATCCATCGGCCAGGACCGATTCGACATGTTATGCTGGCGCCTAAGGCAAAGTGGTCTGACCATGCGGAACGAACCACGCGCACCGTTTAGCACGAAGCCGCTGCGCTGGCCTGACGGGATTTAGTTCGCTAACGTCTCGTTAGCGAATCTAGCCGGCCGGTGAGTAATCGCTTGCTGGGTTTTCTCCGAGTCATCAGTTGGTCATCCCACAGCTGTCGTAATTTGATTTAAAAGGGAACATCCAATAGCCTGCACGGACAATAGGGTTGATAGATCGGGGCAACTTCGTGGGCCCAAAAGATTATACGATCTAAACCCGAAGTCAAAAGATTCCAGTCAACTCTAAATCAGGTTGGAAATAGATATGGATTTAATAGGAGTCATTGTGATCGTGACTGGTGTTCTGGTTTTTGGGTTGTTCTCGAAAAAGCTGGAAGGCAGCCCAATCACACTGCCAATCGTGTTTACAGGATTCGGCTGGCTGATCGGAACGGCCGGGTTGGGTCTGGCGGACATTGATCCCAGTCACTGTGTGATTCATACCATCGCCGAATTAACGCTGATACTTGTGCTTTTTTCAGATGCCGCCCGCATCGATCTAAAACGCCTCCTTTCCGATCATGACCTACCTTTGCGCTTGTTAAGCGTAGGTATGCCGCTCTCGATTATCATTGGGGCCTTTATCGCACTGTGGGTATTTCCGGAAGCAACCCTGCCCATGGTTTTTTTAGTGGCGACGATGCTTGCTCCAACAGATGCCGCCTTGGGTCAATCAGTGGTTTCCAGCCCCAGTGTTCCCGTGCGAATACGTCAGGCCTTGAACGTAGAAAGCGGAATAAACGACGGGATTGCCCTGCCATTGGTCCTTACATTTGCCATTTGGGCGGGAGCTCCGGTAGAGGGCGAGACAGGGTTAGGAGATTTGGTCACTTTTGCAGCGCTGCAGTTGACACTGGGCCCCCTGGTTGGTCTCGGTATCGGCTATGTTGGGGCTCGTCTCATTGATACGGCTATAACGCGACAGTGGATAACTGAGCCTTTCCAGGGGGTTGCCATATTGTGCGTTGCCCTGGCTGCCTTTGCCCTTGCTGAGTCGATCGGTGGCAACGGATTCATTTCGGCCTTTACCGCCGGATTATTCTTTGGGTCGATCATACGGCATCACTGTAGATTCCTGTTTGAATTCATGGAGAGTGAGGGCCATCTGCTAACGATCATGACTTTCATAATTTTCGGGGCAGTTATGCTGCCGCAAACGCTGCACCATGCCTCAGGGGGCACGGTGTTGTTGGCGCTATTTTTTTTGACGCTCGTTCGCATGCTACCAGTGGCCCTATCGGTTACCGGTCTTGGGCTATCCCTACCCAGCAAACTGTTTCTGGGTTGGTTTGGACCGAGAGGCATTGCGTCTATTTTGTTTGCTTTGCTCATATTGGAAGACTATCCCGTTCCTGGTGCTGAGGAGCTATTGGCTTGTGTGGTTATCACGGTGGCACTTAGCATTCTTCTTCATGGTGTCACTGCAGCCCCGTTGGCCAAGGCGTATGGTGTGTTCGTAAAGAGCAGAGGCGAGTGCGCTGAAACAAAAGCGGTTTCAGAAATGCCTGTTCGGCATGGATTCGCATCAGACCACTAGTTCACGACCGGTGGATGCAACGCTAATGCCTGTACATGTTAACGAGAACGAAAAATATGGTTATAGCGAATGGCTCCAATGTAGAGTACCACTGCCAGAGCACGCTATTTCCCGAAAGGCTGGATGATTATGTCAGTGAGGTTAGTGCAGTTCGGGTGATTGATGTGTTTGTGGACGAACTGGATCTGTATAGCTCGGGTTTCAAAGAGGAGTCGAATGAGCTGGGATGGCCGGGTTATCAATCAGCGACGATGCTGTAAATTTATACCTATGGTTATCTGAACCAGACCCACCAGTCATTGTTTCACATTGGTTAGGAATCGACCACCGTTGTGGTGGGAGCGCACTTCCGAGGACCTGCCCCCCAGGCCTTCAACGGCAATGTTGTCCCCACGGGCAAAACTTTTTATTATGATTGTGCGCATATGGCCGAGGTCGCGGTCATGAGTTATGTACCCCTGAGATACCAAATATTGCGAGTACATTTTTTCAATTCCTCTCGTGTGGTAATGATCATCGCGCTGGTTTTTTTTGTGCAACTGCGTATGGGGAATCGGATTTGGCCAAACAAGCACAGAATCCCATCGCCAATATAATCAGCCTGCCATTTACAAACAATACCAACTTCGATGTCGGCCCACTGGAAGGAGCCCAGAACATTCTCGATATTCAGCCGGTTTTGCCGTTGACTCTCAGCGAGAAATGAAGCTTGATTACCCGCACCATCGGGCCTGTGACCGATGTTTCGAGTGGCCAAGTGGCGGGCGAGGCCATTATCCCAAGCCCCGTTTGGTACGGGTCGAACATTCGGTCTCGGTGACACCTCGATAAGCACATGGTTTTCGCCCAAGGATTCCGGCAAGTTTACCTGGGGAGTGGGACCTGTGGTGCTTATTCCTACTTCCACGGATGACGCGCTGGGTATAGTTGAATGGGGCGATGGTCTGTCCGCTGTGGCCCTGGTAATGCCGGGTAGCCGGGTGATCGGATCGTTATTCAGAAATGTTTGGTCATCAACAGCTGACGATGGAAGTAAGCTGAATTTGTTTACCTGGTAATATTTCCTTAACTACAACGTTCCCGAAGGAAACGGCATTTACCTGACGTCGGCGCCTATTATCACTGCGAACTGGGAAGCCGATAGTGGGAACAAATGGATCCTGCCGTTTGGGGGTGGTGTCGGTAAGATTTTCAAGATTGGGAAACAACCGGTGAACGGTCAGGTTTCTGCTTACTGCAACGTGGAAAAACCGCAAAGAGTGGAAGGAGTTTTTGAAAGATGGTGTGATCTATAAGAACACCTTGTGACGTAAGCCCGCAATTGGAGAAAATACTCTTATAGCCCCAGGACTCGGCACTAAACGGACGATTTTTGGCTTATGCAAGTCGCCCGTAAAACGTCATACGTGCCGACTCGGATAGTGATATTCCGGGCTCGGTGTTGTATGCAAGCACCACTAACATACGGGTGCGATCACCTTTTACTGGAGTAACACGGTGCATTGAATTACGCCCTCGAAACAATACGAGCGCACCGGCATCCATCGCTAAGATATTCGTTGACACCTCGCCATCAAGAATTTTTCCTGAAAGCTCGTAGTTCATATCTCCGTTGTCGGCATCGCGCACGTCTTTCACATATTCAAACTCGCCCCCGATTTTCGGATTCTGAATCATTAAAGTGATAGCAAACGAAGAATTGTCAAAATGCCAACCTAACTCCTGTCCCTCGCTCGCATAATGAAGGTTGATCGAAGACATAGCGTCGCCATATTCGTACAATTTTGTTTCATCGAGAACAGCACACAAAAACTCCCGGAATTCCGGGGCATCATAAAGCGTATGTAGTGGAGAATCAGCGGGTATCTGATCTGTTGTAATACAACCCTTTGATGAAGCAACTTCCCGGTTGCGGGTATGGTTTGCTGGGTACTCCGGGTCAGACGGTTTGAGGTAAATATTGTGCTTACTCACCGTGTAATACGCAAGATGCTGGTTTTCTTCTCCCTCGCGTCGAATGGACGCGATTACCGACGGTGTCAGAAAGTTGCGCATGACCAGCACCCCGTTTTCGTCCACAGTGCTTTTACACTCTCTACGAAAATCGCTGCTACTTAGCGGGCATTGTTCTAGGTTGATTACATCTGATAATGGCTGATACATGCTAATGTACCGTCTCACAAATGGCTATCTGTTTTAGTGCCGCGCGGGTGTCAATAGTGTGTTTCACTGGATTGTTTCGCTGCGCTCGCAATGACTGCGGTTGTCATCGCGAGGAGCGTGGCGACGTGGCGATCCAGTCAAAATCTGTACT
>CAMYOI010000222.1 GCA_947259955.1 uncultured Gammaproteobacteria bacterium | reverse complement strand
CGGGCGCATCGGACAGCTTCGTCAGCATGATCAGCTCGGGCGTTATGCTCGCAGCGTTGGCATTTGCCTCGAACAGCTGCGAGTCTCCCGACGGGTTGTCCAGCGCGTCGGAACCGTAGCGGAAACCGCCGCGCGAACTGACGTCGAGCGCGCTACCGGGTGTCGCACCCTCCGCCGCACTGAGCTGCCCCACGAGATTGATCGAAAACTCGGGTTGATCCGGGGTGAAACTGCCGAACGGAAGTTCCACCACGTACCACCGGTCGCCGTCCACGCTGCCTGTCGGTACCGGCAGCAGATTACCCGTGCTGTCAAACGGGTGGTCGTCGACCATCGACAGCGGATCGATGGTGACGCCGGTGGGGGCGCCGGCCGGGTCGAGTTCGTCCCAGCTTGCGGTCGTGCTGTTCCAGTCGTAGGCGATATATCCCACGGGTCCGGCCGCAGAAGTCGGAACCCCGACCGCGCCGGGCGAATCGACGTCTATACCTGCCTCGATCACGATATCCATATAGGGGCCGTAGCCGATTTCGTCGGGCATGCCGGCCGCGTTATTGAAGGTGAACGTCATGTCGAAGAAGTGATTGAGCTTCTCCGCTCCGGGCAGTGCCAGCGACGTGACCGGCGCAGGCGGCGCCAGCAGACCGGCCCATTGACTGCGGTCGTTTGGCAGCGGGCTGCTCTCGATGGCGTCGCCCGCCGCGTACTCCAGATCCCAATCACCACCGAAAATACCGCTGCCGGTGTCGTTGACTGAAGCAGCGACGTCGGCACCGGTGAGTTCGGCGATTCGATCGACCAGCTCCTCGCCCTCCGTGGTCTGCGCGACCTCGCAGCCGTAGATGAGGATATCGCCTTTTTCGCTGAGCGCCTCTCCCCACTGCTTCAGCCCCTCATCGTACTCGGCCAGGCTGTCATTGGTGATGATGTCAGTGCCCAGATACAGGCGTCCATCATCACCGTGGGAAAGGATATGCAATGCCTCCACCTCGCTCTGTTTCGACAGAATCGCGCTGATCTGTTCGACACCTGAGCCGTCGGCGTCCAGCACATACACTTCATAAGACCTCGCCTCGGCTTGCTGTTCGATGCCAGCCGTCACGTCGGATACCAACTGCGTGTGATCTTGGATCCGTGAATCGACGACGACCACCTGGGTGACGGCATGTTCGTCCCCGGCGGCCCGTGCCGCGGCGTCCACGTCGGCGTCTTCATGCGTCGTAGACGAGGCCGCGCCGTCCTTTACGCTGGACGCGAAATCGCTGAGAGCTGTTTCCGATTCAGCTTCGATCTCGGGTCCCGCGTCCGTGTATGATTTAGTGTCTTCGTCCGGTGCAGACCCGCTTTCAGTTTCCGATGCCTCCAGCGTCTCGGACTCGGGATCCAGTAACGCTTCGGTGTCCTTCAATCCTGTCTCATTGCTCGATCCGGACGCCGCAACCGCCGCCGACTCCGCGGCCGCTGACGCTTCGTCCTCCAACTCGTCCTGCGCCAGCTCCGCCGCGCCGTCACTGTCGGCAGTCGCGGTCGAGGTTGCCTCTTCCACCGCCGCGGCCTGTTCGCTCAATGCAGGTGCGTCGTCAGCGGGCATTGCGTGCTCTTTTTCGTCATCGCTCGACGCTTCCGACTGCACCGTCTCCTCGTCCGGCTTGGGGTTGGCACTCTGCTCAACGGCGGCTGGGTCTTCCGCGGTCTGATCCGCGGCGACCGCAGCCTGTTCGTCGGTCGCGGCCTGTTCGGCCGCCTCAGGTTCCGGTTCCGCAGCGACGGTTGCATCCCAAAGAATGCGTTCTTCCAGGGACTGCAGAAGGAGGGTGCGGCGACGAAGCGTCTTTTTGCGCCTCATTCGGTTCCAGATCATTTGCATAATTACTCGACAGCTCGTCCAATGATATTGATATCAAGACTTTGCACTGCCGTAGCCTAACTCTAGGCGAATGCAGAAAACTCAAATATTACAGCGAGTTACAACACCTAATTGAATCAATAGACCAACTTCCACCTTTGTCAAGCTCATCCTCTATACTGGACCAGCCGGCTCTGCATCGGGTTCCGTTTGTTCCGGCTCCGGAGCGTCTTCTACCTTGGCTTCGCCAAGTTCACCTTCACCTAGGTTTTCCGCAGCGCTTCGATCGACAGCGGCGGACTCATCGGCGTCGGCGCCTTCGGCATCCGGCGCGAGCGTGGCGCGCCCGTCAGACCAGTTGCGATAGATTTGTACCCCGGAAACGCGCATACCCCGACCCAACGCGTCTATCTGCAAAACAGGCTCAGCCATCTTGCTATCAGAAAACTATAGTCTATTGATTCATAAAATGAAGTCTGCAAGTTCGGAGGATCGATTCACTCCATGCAGATCGTATCTCCAACACAATGCGGTTTTTACAATTAGCTTGGGCAACTCTAAGTAAACTATCGGAATAGCGGGCGTGCCTGCTGATAAACACCGCGTGTAAACAATTGTTAAACATCAGGCTGCCTGGCGGGAAACTTTGGCAAAGACATGCCAAGTACTTGCGGACCCAGCAATCGAAATAGCCAGAGCGTAAAAGCCGGTCACCGTTGGGGCTCTATACCATTACTGAAGAATCGCCACGTCAAAACGATTGCTTTAGCTGAAGTGGATTCGGGTGCCGGATCAAAAATCCGAACGGCCTGGCCGGGCACTTTTTTCGGGGTTTGCCGCGGGTCTTAAAGACCTTGCGATTATAATACCCGTTGCTTCGTAATTAAGTAGACCGTCCCCGGAATTCCTCGCTAATCTCCACACAGTGCGTAGTTTTGCCCGCGCAGGACAACCAGCATTGTGCAGCCCTTCTTTGACACCGAATAGTGACGCGACCCGGGTTTGAAAGTCACGAAATCTCCCGCCCTGAATACGGTACCGTCGCAATCTTCGAGCTCGCCATCCAGCATCAGAAACTGCTCATGACCGGAATGTTCGTGCGGCGTGGATCTGGCGCCTGGCTGGAACCGCAGCAAAAAACACTCGTATCCTTCCCCCGTTTTTCCGCTCAGGGGGAACCAGTCCATATCGCCTCTGGGCTCGCCGTATCGGTCGTAGGGTCTCAATTCAATTTCCCCACATTTGATGACATGGCGCAATGTCGAATCCAGCAAACCATCTTTCGCATTGATCATATCCGCACCTGTAACCCTGAACGATGGGACATATTAATGCCGGACGGGGTGTGAAACCATAACGTTACCGGTCGCGGGTACAGTGCCGCTGGCGACTTCATAGAGCGAACAATGAACGAAAGACAGGGAGGGTTTTGTACTTCTTATGTTCGGTTGAAAAGTCTCTACCTCACTCGTAAACCGGAACCACCAGGACCGGGGTTCTGGAAAGTTGCGTCACTTTACGCGCGATGGATCCGAGCAGATGGGCGCCGTAAGACGGATCAGTGTGGGTGCCGACTACTATCAAATCGGCTTCCAATTCTTTGGCGTGTTGGATAATCGTTTCCGCGGGCCTTCCACTTACAACCTTCACTTCCGTGACTAGATCGCGGTCCGCGGCGCTGTCTTTAAGCTCATCCCGGCAAAATTTATCCAATCGCCGCTGCATTTCCGCTCGGGCTTTCTTCATACCGTCTCGAAGAACTTCTTTGACACTGACTTCGGGCATGTAGACGTTGATGGCAACCTGAACTCCGGAATCGAGCGGCTCCGCCACATGGAGCATAATAACTTTTGCCTCGTGTTTCTTGGCCATTCCAAGAGCGAAACGAAACACCGGGCGCATGTGGTCGCCCAAATCGGTAGCATAGAGTATGGTTTTTATTTCGGGATACATTGGATTTCCATAAGGATATTTCTGTGACTACGAGTGAGATAGAGGGATAGGGCATATAAGTTGTCTGTATTCAATAAGTTCTACGAAATAGCAACTTGGATGCCAACCCGGACCCGACCGCTAGTCTATTGACGCCTGCAGTGGTTTGTGGCGCTCGGTAAAACCCGGTATACGGAATTCCGCGCGGGGCGCCGGGGCGCCGTGGCACCCTTTGACCAAGACGATTGTTCTTCTCGTACTTATTAATCGAGCATGCGAACCAATAGGTAATCGTCGCCAACTATCACTGGCACTAACCCAGCCACGTCCCTGTTTGATACAATGCCGGCATCACCCAAGGTGCGAAGGGTTCATGGAGATTTGTTTCTGGGGTACTCGCGGGTCCATCAGCAAAGCGGGCTTGAGCACATTGCGCTACGGCGGCAACACGTCGTGCATCGAGGTACGCTCGGCGGACGGCACTCTGGTGGTGCTCGATTGCGGTACCGGTGCTCACGGTCTTGGACGCGAGCTGATCGCGTCATCCACACCCCCGCAGCACGGTCACATCCTGATCACACACACCCACTGGGATCACATCCAGGGCTTTCCCTTCTTCGCACCGCTGCGCATACCCACCAGCGAGTGGGATGTCTATGGCCCGTACGGCGCCGACCGGTCCGTGCGCGAGACTTTGGCTGGGCAAATGCAGTACGCATATTTTCCCCTTGCACTGGAAGATCTCGGCGCCGCCGTGCGCTATCACGACCTCGTCGAGGGCGTCTTCGAGATCGGTGACATCCGGGTCACCACGCAGTATCTGAATCATCCCGCGCTCACGCTCGGTTACCGGCTGGAGGCCGATGGGGTCACGCTGGTTTACGCGACCGACCACGAGCCGCACTCGCGACGACTGGCTATGGCCGAGCAGATCGAGCAAGAGTCCGTGCCCGGCGAGGACGCCCGGCACGCCGAGTTTCTCGCGGATGCCGATCTGGTGATCCACGATGCACAGTACACTGCCGAGGAGTATCCCTCGAGGGTCGGCTGGGGTCATAGCACGGTCGAGTACGTGGTCGACACGGCTGTTGCGGCGGGCGTAGGCCAGCTGGCGCTGTTTCACCATGACCCCCTCCGGGATGACGATTCGGTCGATCGACTGGTGGGGCTCGCCAAGGAACGCCTCGGCGCGACCGGCGCTTCGCTGGGTTTGTTCGCGGCCGCCGAAGGCCGTAGGGTGAAATTGCGACGACGGTCATTAGCGCGTGCGTCGACCGCCGATGGCGCCGGAAGCGCATTGAAAAAGCCGATCGGCGCCGTGCGGGATCAGAGCGTTCTGGTAGCCGTTGCTGATCGGGATCTGGCTGCGGTGCTTGCCGACGCTGCACGCGCGGAAGGAATCGATCTGCTCACCGCAACCGAAGGCGACGCTCGAGCGATCGTGCGAGCCACACACCCTTCGCTGGTGATAGTTGACCGTGACCTTCCGGGGCTCGATCTACCCGCGCTGATCGGCGCGATCCGGGGCAAAAGTGGCGAATACGGAGCGGGTGTCGGCATCGTCATCATTTCAACGCGAGAAGATCCCGAGGCACAGCGGCGAGAGCGCGAGGCCGGCGCCAGCGACTGGCTGCTCGCGCCGGTGACCGCCATGCACGCGCGCGCGCGTATGCGTGCCTGGCTGATGCGAACCGCGTGCCGTTGGATCAGGGCCCCGCAACCCGCGGACGAAGACCAGCGCATATGCGCCCTTAACGACCTATACATCCTCGACACCGAACCCGAAGAGCGCTTCGACCGCCACACGCGTATTGCGGCGGCGCTGTTCGGGGTGCCGATCGCGCTGGTCAGCCTGGTCGACACTGACCGGCAATGGTTTAAGTCGAGGCATGGTCTGACGACCACCGAGACGCCGCGCGATGCCGCGTTCTGCGCGCACGCCATTCTGGGTTCCGAAGTACTGCATGTACCGGATACGCTTGCCGACGACCGCTTTGCCGACAACCCCCTCGTGACCGGCGAGCCGCACGTCAGATTCTACGCCGGGGTTCCTTTGGAACTGGACAACGGCAGCACGGTGGGCACCCTGTGCCTCATTGACCAACGCGCGAGGCACCTGAGCCCGTCCGAACTTCGCCTGCTGGTCGACCTCGGCAAACTGGTGGTAAGGGAGCTCGAATCGAAACGGGTCGAGTAGATTCGAGGTCAGACGGTCCCGGCGTGGATCTCCATGATATCGTGGAGCAGCTCGATACCCTCGGTCTTCGCCCGCTGGAACGAGTTGCGTCCGACGATGGAGCCGAATCCACCGCCCTCGGCGATGCCGCGGATCTCCTCAAGGACGGCCTCGCGGCCCTTGGCGGCGCCGCCTGAGAAAATGACGATGCGGCGCCCGTTGAACGCGCTCTGCAGCACGCGGTCGGGCAGCGTGCTGATCGGAATGCCCTCGGCCTCATAGACCTTGCGGGCCGCGTCCTGCTCGATGTGATCGGTCGGCGGCTTCACCTTGATGATGTGCGCGCCGAGCTGGGCCGCGATCTGCGCGGCATAGGCGACCACGTCGATTGCGGTTTCGCCCTGCGACGAAATGCTCGCTCCGCGCGGGTACGACCAGACTACTACCGCCAGACCGCAGGCCTTGGCTTCTTCCGCGAGCTCACGGATCTGACCGTACATCTCGTTGCGGTGCGCCGAGGCCGGATAGATGGTGAAGCCAATGGCCGAGCAACCAAGTCGCAGCGCATCGGCAACGCTGCCCGTGATCGCCGGACAGGGATCACCTCCGCTCAGCAGCGAATCCGAGTTGTTCAACTTCAGGATGAGCGGAATGTCGCCGGCAAACTCCGCAGCTCCAGCCTCCAGGAAGCCGAGTGGCGCCGCATAGGCGTTGCAGCCGGCCTCGATGGCGAGCTCGAAGTGGTAGCGCGGATCGTAGCCCGGAGCGTTCTTGGCGAAGCTGCGGGCCGGGCCGTGCTCGAAGCCCTGGTCGACCGGCAGGATCACGAGCTTGCCGCTGCCACCGAGGCGGCCATGGCCGAGCAGGCGGGCCAGGTTGGTCAGCGTCCCCGGATTGTCCGTGGCATACCATGACAGGATTTCTTTGACTCGCTTGGTCGTCACAACTTTCTCCTCGGTGAATAGTGGCGGCGTATTCTACCCCAGCTGCCCCCTCTCCAGCGACCCCTTCCGGCGCAGAGTTAGCTGCGCAGAGTCCCCACGATAAAGCACATCTTCATGTGATTGAAACGCGTTGCACGGATAGCAGAGACGAAAGCAAAAAGCCGGCCCGGGAGCCGGCTTTTTGGTTACCGAATCTGCCGCATTCAGCTGGCGATTTTCCAGATGTCCGGGGCCCGGTTGGCGCGATCCTCGAAATCCTGGCGTTGCGCCTCCAACTCTGCCGGCAGGTGATCACCGAAGGTTGCGAAGTAACCTTTGATAGCCTCTGCCTCGGCGAGCGCTCCTTCCTTAGCGATGTCCATGATCCCGTGATACTGCTCCTCGCTGAAGTCTAGACCGGCCCAGGTAATGTCTTCGTACCGCGGCATATGGCCGAAGGGGCTTTCCACGGCGCCGGTCCTGCCGTTGATGCGGTCCACGATCCATTTGAGAACACGCATGTTCTGACCGAAGCCGGGCCAGATGAATTTGCCGTTCTCGTCTTTACGGAACCAGTTCACCCGGAAGAAGCGGGGCTTGGTCTTCACGGCGTCATTCTTGCCCATATTGACCCAATGGGCCCAGTAGTCGCCCATGTGATAACCCATGAAGGGCAGCATGGCGAATGGATCCCGGCGGATGGCCTCCTGACCGATAGCCGCCGCGGTGGCTTCGGAGCCCATGGTGGCAGCCATGAAAACGCCGTGGTTCCAGTCGAACGACTCGTAAACCAGGGGGAAGGTCTTGGACAGCCGGCCGCCGAACAGGAAAGCGCTGATGGGTACGCCCGCTGGATCCTCCCACGCCGGGTCGATGGTCGGGCACTGCCCGGCCGGCGCGGTGAACCTGGAGTTCGGGTGTGCCGCCGGGGCGTCGCTGTCCGGGGTCCAGTCGTTGCCCTTCCAGTCTATGGCATGGGTCGGTTTCGGTCCGTCCATGCCTTCCCACCAGACATCGCCGTCGTCGGTGATTGCCACGTTGGTGTAGATGCAGTTTCCAGCCTTCATGGTTTCCATGGCCATGGGATTGGAGTCATAAGCGGTTCCGGGGGCGACACCGAAGAAGCCAAATTCCGGATTGATGGCGCGCAGGGTTCCGTCGGAGCCTGGCTTGATCCAGGCGATATCGTCGCCTACGGTGTAAGCCTTCCAGCCCTCGAAACCCTCCGGCGGCGTTACCATCGCCAGATTGGTCTTGCCGCAGGCGCTCGGAAAAGCGGCCGCCACGTAGGTTTTCTCGCCCGCTGGAGATTCCAGCCCGAGAATCAGCATGTGTTCCGCCAGCCATCCTTCGTCGCGCGCCATGCACGATGCGATGCGCAGGGCCAGGCACTTCTTACCAAGCAGTGCATTGCCGCCGTAGCCGCTGCCATAGGACCAGATCTCACGGGTTTCGGGGAAATGCGAAATGTACTTGTTTTCGATTTCCGGCTCGCAAGGCCACGGCACGTCTTCCTGACCGGGCTCCAGAGGTGCACCCACCGAGTGCAGGGTGGGCACGAACTCGCCATCCGCGCCGAGCACATCCAGTACTGCCTGACCCATGCGTGTCATGATCTTCATGTTGACCACCACGTAGGGGGAGTCTGAGATCTCGATGCCGATGTGGGCAATGGGCGAACCGAGCGGACCCATGCTGAAGGGAATCACATACATGGTGCGCCCGCGCATGCAGCCGTCGAACTGTTTCCTCAGAATCGCCTTCATCTCGTCCGGATCCATCCAGTTATTGGTGGGTCCGGCATCTTCCTCGTTTCTTGAGCAGATAAAGGTTCGCTTCTCAACGCGGGCCACGTCGCTGGGATGCGAGCGAGCCAGGTAAGAGTTGGGTCGTTTTTCGGGATTCAATTTGGTGAAAATACCCGCGTCCACCAGTTCCCCCGCGTCCACCAGTTCCCCACAAAGCCGGTCGTATTCTTCTTCCGAACCATCGCACCACACGACCTGGTCCGGTTTACACAAGGTCGCGATTTCATCAACCCATGCCAGAAGTTTGGCGTTTTTTGTCCGGTCGGTGCCGGTTCCGCTTATGCTCATACGTGGAACTCCCTTGAGATTTGAGTGTTTGACGGGGAAGGGTGCAATTGAGATTTTTTCAAAGTAACCATTTTAACCAGTTGTACTGGTCTCGTTTATTTCGAACAGAATAGGTTAGCACTAAGCAGCCCTGCGGACCACCACCAAGCAGCATAAGCAGTTGAGCGAATCCAGACCCGGCCAAGCCGGGTTGCTGGAAATCCAATATTCCCCGCCGCGTTGCGGTGGCAGAGGACATGAAATTCTGTATACTCAAGCGCCCCGGCGGGTCGGGTGACCCGCTTAGGTTACTCAGCCGGGAGGGTAAATTAGCCGTCGGTCCTAACCGAAATACCGTACCGCACATGGTCACGCCCCGGAATCCACGAGCCAGGGAACAATGGAAAAAATTCAGATAGACATTGCCATCGTCGGCGCGGGTGGCGCGGGCCTGCGAGCCGCCATCGCACTCGCGGAGAGCGACCCGAATTTGCGCATCGCACTGTTGTCCAAGGTCTATCCCATGCGCAGTCACACTTGCGCGGCGGAAGGCGGCGCGGCTGGCGTAATCAAGGGCGACGACAGCCTCGATCTCCATTTCAGCGACACGGTGGGCGGCGGCGATTGGCTGTGCGACCAGGACGCCGTGGAGTATTTCATCAACGAAGCTCCCAAGGAGTTGACCCAACTCGAGCACTGGGGATGCCCGTGGAGCCGCGAACCCGACGGATCGGTAGCGGTCAGGCCTTTCGGCGGCATGAAAATAAAACGAACCTGGTTCGCAGCGGACAAGAGCGGCTTTCATATCCTCCACACCCTGTTCCAGACCTCTCTGCAATACCCGTCCATTCGGCGGTTCGATGAGTTTTATACCACCGACCTGCTGGTGGAGGACGGCCGCTGTCAGGGCTGCACGGCGATTGAGATGAGTACGGGCCTGATGTACCAGTTTCAGGCCAAATCCGTCATCGTGTGCGCCGGCGGCGCCGGGCGCATCTTCTCGTTCACCACCAACGGAGCCATCAAGACGGGCGATGGCATGGCGCTCGCTTTTCGGGCCGGCGTGGCGCTCAAGGACATGGAGTTCGTTCAATACCATCCCACCGGCCTTCCCGGAACCGGCATTCTGCTTACGGAAGGATGCCGCGGTGAAGGCGGCATTCTGGTTAACAAGGACGGGTATCGATATCTGCAAGACTACGGCATGGGCCCCGAACCGCCTATCGGCGAACCGGTTCTGAAGACCATGGAACTTGGACCCCGGGATCGCCTCAGCCAGGCGTTTTGGCACGAACAGCGAAAGGGCAATACCATTCCCACCCAATGGGGGGATTGCGTGCATTTGGATCTGCGACATCTGGGGGAGAAGAAGATCAACGAACGCCTGCCTTTCGTGCGTGATTTGTCCATCAGTTATGTAGGCAAGGATCCGGTCCACGATCTGATTCCCATCCGGCCGGTGGTCCACTACATGATGGGCGGCATACACACCGACATCAACGCCGCTACGACGATGCCCGGGCT
>CAMYOI010000221.1 GCA_947259955.1 uncultured Gammaproteobacteria bacterium | reverse complement strand
CTGCAGCTGAACTGGTTGTTGTCCGGGGTCATCGTGGTCGAAGTCTTTTTTGCCTACAAGGGATTCGGCAAACTGCTGCTGGACGCGGCGCTGTTCGGCGACATTTTCGTTATCGAGGCGTGTACGCTGGTGGCGGTATTCGTCGCGGTGGCGTCACAGTTCATATCGGATATCGGGTACACCTACCTGAATCCGCGAATCCGGTTCAGCTGAGGGGGCGCGCATGAATACTACAAACGCCCCAACCATTGAGCGGCCTTCCGCGATCAGCCGGTTTTTCAAAGGGATCGGACTGCTGCGTGAATCTCCGGTGGGAATGTTCGGCCTCGCCCTGGTTATTTTCTGGGTGGCAATGGCCATCATCGCTCCCGTACTGCCGCTGCATGATCCGCTGGCTGCACTCGTGCCCTTTCAAAAGATCATGACGACCATGCCCGACGGCACGCACTTCTGGCTGGGCACGGACGACAAGGGCCGGGATATATTGTCCAGGGTCATCTGGGGTTCACAGCGAGTGCTGGTTTGGTCCAGCCTGGCCACCGTGGTCGCCTATTTCTTCGGCATGATGATGGGTGTCGCAGCGGGCTACCTGGGTGGCTGGTGGGACGAGGTGATCTCGTTCATCGGTAACGTTTTGCTTTCTTTCCCGGTGATGATCCTGTACATCCTGATCGTCAGCTACCTTGGTGCGTCGGGAATCAACATCGTGATCGCCGTAACGTTTGCATCCGCACCCGGCATCATGCGTATCGTGCGCGGCCTGATACTCGATCTGAGGACCCGCGATTACGTCGCCGCCGCCCAAACCCGCGGTGAGCCCGCCGTCCGCATCATGCTGGTCGAATTGCTGCCGAATGCCCGGGGCCCGCTCATCGTAGACGCCTGCCTGCGACTGGGTTACACGGTGGTCGCCATCGCCACCCTGGGATTTCTGGGATTGGGCCTGCCGCCGCCGGACCCGGACTGGGGACTGATGATCAAGGAGGCGGTTCCGCTGGGCAGCTTTGCCGGCCACATGATGGTCATTCCTGCGCTCGCGCTGTCGTCGTTGATTCTGGGTTTCAATTTGCTGGCCGACGGTCTGCGTGAAATTTCGTTGAGGGATTAAATATGAATGATCAGGAACAGCCGGTCCTCGATATTCAGGATCTCTGCATCTCGTACTACACCCGCGCCGGGGAGATTCCCGCCGTAGTGGATTTTTCGTTGACGGTCAAGCCGGGGGAGACCATCGGGATCGTTGGCGAATCGGGCTGCGGCAAGTCAACGGTGGCGATGGCCATCATGCAGTTCATGGGGTCCAACGGTGGCATCAAGAGCGGCAGCATCAAGTTCAAGGGCCGCGACATGACGCAGATGTCCGATGAGGAATTGCGTAAGCTGCGGGGCGCCGAGATTTCGATGATCTATCAGGAACCGTTCGCGGCGCTGAATCCCAGCCTGTTGCTCAAGGAGCAATTGATGGAGGTGCCCCTCACCCATGAGGACATCTCGCGAGACGAGGCGTATCAGCGCGCGCGGGACCTACTGGCCGATGTCAAGCTGCCGGATCCGGACCGCATCATGAATTCGTATCCGCACCAGCTGTCGGGCGGACAGCAGCAGCGCGTCGTGATCGCCATGGGCCTGCTGTCGAATCCGGCGCTGCTCCTGCTGGATGAGCCGACTACCGCGCTGGACGTGACGGTCGAGGCCGGCATCGTCAAATTGATCGCGGACATCAGCAAGAAGTACGGGACTTCACAGATTTACATTTCCCACAATCTGGGACTGATTCTCGAGACCTGCGACCGGGTCTTCGTCATGTATTCGGGGGAGGTTGTCGAAGAAGGAACCATCGATTCGCTCTTTACCTGGCCGCGCCATCCATATACCCACGGACTGTTTGGGTGCATTCCGCTGCCGACCGCCGACAAGAATGCGGCGCCCCTGAAGCCCATCCGCGGCCAGCTTCCCCTGCCCCACGATCGCCCGTCGGGGTGCTACTTCGGCCCGCGCTGCGACCACTTCCAGGCGGGCAGATGCGATGCCACCAAGGTCGACCCCGAGCACGTCACCGGCAGTGCACACGACCATCATGTACGCTGCCTGCGATGGCAGGAGATCGACCACGCCAAGGAGGTGCCGGGGGGTGAAAGCAAGGAAGCCATGAAACTCGGCGATCCGGTGCTCGAGGTCGACAACATGAAGAAGTATTACGAGGTCATCGACAATTCGCTCAAAGCGATTATTTCCGGAAACAGGGTCAAGTACGTCAAAGCTAATGAAGACCTGAATTTCAACGCCCGTGAAGGCGAGACGGTCGCAATCGTCGGCGAATCCGGCTGCGGCAAGTCCACTTTTGCGAAAGTGCTGATGGGCTTGGAGGGGGGCACCGACGGCGAAATCAAGCACGATGGCAACGAGATTTCAGGAACCCTTGTCAACGACCGGTCCGCCAAACAGATCAGCTCGCTGCAGATGGTGTTCCAAAATCCGTCGGACACGCTGAACCCAAGCCAGACCATTGGCAACCAGATCGGGCGGGTCATCAGGAAATTCGGTGTGGCCAGTGACAAGGATAAGGTCTTTGAAATGGTTATGAAGCTGCTGGACACCGTCAAGCTGCCCCGTGATTTCTACTACCGGCGCCCACGCCAGCTGTCTGGTGGGCAGAAGCAGCGCATCGGCATAGCCCGGGCATTCGCTGGCAACCCGTCCATGGTCATTGCGGATGAGCCGGTGTCTGCGTTGGACGTTTCCGTGGCCGCCGCCGTGACCGAACTGTTGATGGACATCCAGAGGGAACACAAAACGACGCTGCTGTTCATCAGCCACGACCTGAGTGTGGTGCGGTACCTGTCGGACCGGATCGTGGTTATGTATCTGGGCCACATCATGGAGAGGGGAACCACCGAGGAAATATTTGAGCCGCCCTATCACCCCTACACCGAGGCGTTGCTATCGGCGGTGCCTATTGCCGATCCGGAAGTAACCAAGCGCGAGATTCTGCTCGAGGGCAATCTGCCCAGTGTGATGAATCCACCTAAGGGCTGTCCGTTCTGCACCCGGTGCCCGCGACGGATTGGCGAAATCTGTGACAATGATATGCCACCAGACCAAAAGGTCAGCGAGACCCATGCGATCAAGTGCCACATCCCGATCGAGGAGCTGCGGAAGGTCGAACCGGTAATCCATGTGCCCGCACCGGAGGAGCGCGCCGGCAAGCCGGAGGTCCACGGCGCACCGCGATGATGTTGTAGGAGCGGCGCCCCCGCCGCGATCAATCGGTGCGAGGCGTGCCTCCTACAATGGTGACCTGTTACCGCGATGATGTTGTAGGAGCGGCGCCCCCGCCGCGATCAATCGGTGCGAGGCGTGCCTCCTACAATGGTGACCTGCTACCGTGATGATTTTGTAGGAGCGGCGCCCCCGCCGCGATAGATCCGCGTCAAACCACGATCATATCCAGCGGCGCCCGGCTCAGCCGTTCGCATCCTGTGTCGGTGACGCGCACCGTGTGGCCTAGCGTCATGGCGTTTCCGCTGTCACTATTGACAAAGATCATATGCAGAAAGATGACCATATCCGGCTGGGCGAGGACCGGGTTGCCGGTGAAAAGCATCGGCCAGTCCATCCAGGTTGGCGTGTAAGTCGTTCCGAGGCTGTAGCCGCAGGCATTCAGGCGGTGGTCTCTCAGTCCGTTGGCGTCCGCCACCCGGGCATGGGCGTCGAATACCACGCCCAGGGGCTGCCCGGGAACGAGGGCTTCTTCGCAAGCACACAGCGCCTCCACCGCTACATTGTGCATATGGCGGTGCTCATCGCTGACATGGCCGACAATTGCGGTGCGCATCATCGCCGCGTGGTAGTGCCGGTATGCCCCCGCCCATTCCAGCGTGAGCTGGTCATTGTCCGCCAAATATTTACGCCCGCTGAAGTAGCGGCAAAGAAGAGCGTCTTTGCCGGCACCGATGATGAACTCGTTTCCCGGGTAGTCGCCGCCGCCTCTGAATATGGCGCTGTGCATGGCTGCGAGGATGTCTCCTTCCCATGCCCCCGGCGCCAGCAGGCCCGTCGCGGCATCCAGCGCATCATCGGCCAGTTCGGCGGCACGTCTGACATACGCTAATTCAGCCGATGATTTGACAACCCTGAGTTTACTGACGATATCCGACGCGTCCTCATAGCTGCAAAACCCATCGAGCTGGCATTCGAGCATGCGCCAGTTGCGGGCGGTAAGACCGTATGCATCGAATTCGATTCCGATCACCTTTCCGTCGCAGCCGTGCTCTGCGAGGATCGATTTCAGGTCCGCCGCCGGATTCGAATCCGCCCTGTCGGTCCAGATGCGGATGTCCTCGATGTCGGACGTGTGCCTGGCCTGCCTCAGATCGGGTGCCTGGCCTGCCTCAGATCGGGCGCGCGCGTCAGCAGCGTCGTTTCACCGCCGGCGCCGAGGTAGAGGCATTGGAAGAAGCAGTATCCGAAGGTGTCGTATCCTGTCAGGTAGAAATCGCTTTCCTGTCTGAATACCAGCAGCGCGTGCAGACCGCGCTGCCGGAGTTGGGCACAGGTTCGTTCGCGCCGTTGCCGCAGTTCTTCTCTGGAAAAGTGCAGTGCCATCGCTCAGCCTTTAAGGATCCGGTTTCGTCCGCACGAATTATGCCGGTTTCATGGAAATTTATCGCAGAAAGGTTACGTACGCGCGGCTCGAGCCGCGCTATCCTCCGCGTCGTGGAAACGTATGTGCATGACAATGCGGCTTAGGGTGCTTGCGGATCGGTTTACCGTGGTTCGCCTGGAAGCAGGTGAGACGGCCCCGGCGTGGGCGTTTTCCGGTTCGTTCTATTCGGTCACCGGCACGGCTCGCGAGTTGTCCGTAGTCTGTGAATCCCGGCTCGTTCCCGCCGAGGCTAAATGTGAACTCGGTTGGCGGGCACTCGAGGTACAGGGTCCGCTGCAGTTCGATCAGGTTGGAATTCTGGCCTCGCTGTCGCAAGTTCTCGCCGAGCGCGGCATCAGTATATTCGCCGTCTCGACCTTTGATACGGACTATATCTTGTTGAAGCATGCGAACCTCGAGGACGCGGTAAAGGCGCTCGTAGCATCCGGGCACACGGTACTGGCATGAGACTTGCTCGCGAGTACCAATTCGCGAATCAGCCGCATGAATCGGGGTCGGCTTATTCCGGCGCTCCGCCAATCCTGTGCCGCACCATCGCTCGGGCTACTGGTGCAATATGCAGGTGAGCGCGCTGAATTATCGGGTTTGCCGGGCAAGAACGGGAGTGATGCGCTTGTTGTTATGCATTCGCGCAGTTAGAGTAGCCTCTGGGGTGGGGGCTTTAGGAACCCTCTCCAAGAAAAGGTGAAATCCCGCAATAAATCAGCCCGTGATGAGCCAGTGTCCTGTCTCACGAATGGCTATCTGTTTATTACCGCGCGGGTGCAAATAGAATGTGTTTACTGGATTGTTTCGCTGCGCTCGCAATGACTGCGGTTGTCATCGCCAGGAGCTTGGCGACGTGGCGATCCAGTGAAAATCTGTACTCCGCAGGAGACAATCGTCCCAACACAAATGCAAAGCTATTTTTCAAACAGTACACTAGCCACATGCAGGACTAGTGAATAATACACCGCCAGAAAATCCCAATTATGAATCATAGCAACGATCCCCTGGTTTGCTTCGACGATTTTCAAAAATGTTTTTACGGCGAGTTCCATGTCGTCAAGAGTCTGAATCTGAACGTCGAACGGGGGAGTGTCTAACCATGCTGGGCCCTTCGGGTTCGGGAATAGCGACTTGTCTGATGATGGTGGCAGGATTCCAACCGGCGACACATATTGAGATCTATCTGAGTGATCAGCACTTCAATAATGTTCCACCCTACAAACGCGGCATCGGCATGGTGTTCCAGAGCTACCCGTTGTTTCACCGTTGCTGGGCTGCGGATGGTTCTCCAGCGCTCTTTCACTCCATGTAAAATGTGGTCCTCGACATGACAACACCGCTGCCAGAGCTAATCACCCTGCACAATGGAGAAAAAGTTCCAGGCACCTTTACGCGTGGGGAAATGGACAATCGGGTGTCGCGACTGCGCTCATTGATGCAGAAAAACGATATCGATGCCGTCCTGTTCACGTCTTACCACAACATCAACTATTTCAGCGACTTTCTTTACTGTGCTTTCGGACGTTCATATGGACTGGTGGTGACAAATAGTGATCACACGACGATTTCGGCCAATATAGACGGAGGCCAGCCTTGGCGCCGGAGCTACGGTGACAACGTCACTTACACCGATTGGCAGAAAGACAATTTTTACCGCGCCGTCAAGAAACTCATCGAGGACGGCGCCACCGTCGGCATCGAATACGATCACCTCACGATTCAGAACAGGCAGAAACTCGAGACGGCATTGCCAGGCAGCCGGTTCGTCGACATCTCGGCGTCGACCATGCGCTCACGCATGATCAAATCGCAGGAAGAGATCCTTCATATCACATCTCTGGCCGCTATCGCGGATATCGGCGGCGCCGCATGCGCGGAGGCGATATCCGTGGGGACGCCCGAGCACGAGGTCGCGCTGCATTCCACCGGGGCCATGGTGCGCGAGATCGCGAAACGCTTTCCGCACGCCGAGCTGTTGGATACATGGACCTGGTTCCAGTCCGGGATAAATACGGACGGCGCCCACAACCCCGTCACCTCCCGGCGCATCGATTCGGGAGATATTCTGAGCTTGAATTGTTTTCCCATGGTGGCCGGCTACTACGTGGCGCTGGAGCGCACCCTGTTCGCGGAGTACTGTCCGGACGAGCATCTACGCCTGTGGCGCATCAACTGCGAGGTCCACGAAAAAGGCGCCAGCCTGATCAAGCCCGGGGTACGCTGCTGCGATATCGCCCATAGCCTCAACGAGATATATTCGGAACACGGCCTGCTGGAATACCGGACTTTTGGTTACGGACATTCCTTCGGCGTGCTGTGTCACTACTACGGTCGTGAGGCGGGGCTCGAGCTTCGAGAAGACGTGGAAACGGTGCTGGAACCTGACATGGTGGTATCGATGGAGCCGATGATCATGCTGCCGGAAGGCAGACCCGGGGCCGGGGGCTACAGGGAGCATGATATCCTGGTGGTGACGGAGGACGGGAACCGGAACATTACCGGTTTTCCATACGGTCCCGAGCACAATATCATCTGAATCCGGAGCCCCTGCACCACGGTGACACGTCATGCTGGGCGCGAATGAATGTCAATATGTCGCCATGTGCAAAGGTTGCCCCGGCACTCTCGGCTACAGTGAGCCGCCGAAACGGAAACCCGATTGGCGGTCTCTATCGGGTTGCTGGGTCGCCCGGTCGTTACATGACGTTGATTAGATGAAATACTCGATTTTTAGTTTACTGCGGAATTCGCTCAACCATCACCAGGGCTGGCAGCTGGCATGGCGAAGCCCGGATCCCAAACCCCGCTACGACGTACTCATCGTGGGCGGAGGCGGGCACGGTCTGGCAACCGCCTATTATCTGGCAAAGGAATGCGGCATACGCAGTGTGGCGGTTCTAGAAAAAGGCTGGCTGGGGGGCGGTAATACCGGGCGCAATACCACCATCGTTCGCTCAAACTACCTGTGGGACGAATCCGCCGCGCTCTATGACCACGCCGTGGATCTGTGGCACGGCCTCAGTCAGGAACTCAACTACAATGTCATGTACTCGCCGCGGGGTCTGCTGCACCTTGCACACAGTGTGCACGACATGCAGGAGATCAGCAGACGCGGCAATTCCAACCATCTGAACGGCATCGATGCGGAGTTTCTCGATCCCCGTCAGGTTAAGGAGATGGTCCCGTTCATCAACCTCAACTGCCGCTACCCGGTCATGGGCGCCCTGTTGCAGCGCCGGGGCGGCACCGCCAGACACGATGCAGTTGCCTGGGGTTATGCACGCGCTGCAGATGAGATGGGAGTGGACATCATCCAGAATTGTGAAGTTACGGGGTTCAGGATCGACAACGGAACGGTCCGGGGCGTTGAAACCTCGAGAGGATTCATTGGCGCCAACAAGGTGGGCTGCGTGGCAGCCGGCCATTCGAGCGTGCTGGCCGGGATGGCCGGCCTCAGATTGCCGCTGGAGTCTTTTCCGCTGCAGGCGCTGGTGTCGGAGCCCATCAAGCCGGTCATCGACTGCGTTGTCATGTCCAATGGTGTTCATGCCTATATCAGCCAGTCCGACAAGGGCGAACTCGTCATCGGCGCGAGCTCCGATGACTACAATTCCTACACGCAGCGCGGCGGATTCAATGTAATCGAGGATACGATTGGGGCGATAGTCGAGCTCTATCCGATCTTTTCACGCATGCGTATACTGCGGCAGTGGGGCGGGGTCGTCGATGTAACGGTCGATCGATCGCCGCTGATATCCAGAACTTCCGTAAGGAATCTCTTTTTCAATTGCGGTTGGGGCACCGGCGGCTTCAAGGCAACGCCGGCCTCCGGGCGCGTGTTCGCACACTCGATCGCGGGAGAGGAGATGCATCCCGTAGCGGCGCCGTTTTCGATCGACAGATTCCATTCCGGCGCACTCGTGGACGAGGGCGCGGCCGCGGCGGTTGCGCACTGATGAAATTAATCGACAAGGTGATCGGCAAATGTTCTTGATTGACTGTCCGTGGTGCGGGGTGCGCGATCAGCAGGAGTTCTCCTGCCACGGCCAGGCGCATATTGCACGGCCGGAAAATCCGCACCAGTTGAGCGACGATCAGTGGGGAGACTACGTGTTCTTCCGTGACAATCCTAACGGCATTCACTACGAACGGTGGGTGCACAGCTTTGGGTGCCGCCGCTGGTTCAACGCCGTGCGCGACACCTCCAGCGACGAGTTACTGGGTACGTACAAACCCGGCGAACCTCCTCCGGCCATCGGCGAGAAGAACGGGACAGGACACTAGGCCGTGGCGAGGTATCAGCAGAACCGGCTTCCGACCGGCGGCCGCATCGACCGCGGTCGACGCCTGAGCTTCTCCTTCGATGGTGAGGAGATGCACGGATACGCCGGAGACACCCTGGCATCCGCGCTGCTTGCCAATGATGTCCGACTGGTGGGCCGCAGCTTCAAGTATCACCGGCCGCGCGGCATTTTCAGCGCCGGTGCCGAAGAGCCCAACGCCCTGGTGCAGCTGGGTGAGGGTGCCTACAGCGAACCCAACATGAAGGCCACGCAGGTCGAGCTGTATGAGGGGCTGAAGTCCGAAAGTCAGAACCGGTGGCCCAATCTGCGCTTCGACATCGCTTCGATCAATTCCGCGGCATCCAGACTCATCCCGGCCGGGTTCTACTACAAGACCTTCATGTGGCCTGCATCGATGTGGATGACCTATGAAAAATGGATACGCAAGTCGGCAGGCCTGGGCAAGGCGCCGACTCAGGCGGATCCGGACCGCTACGAGCATCGATACGCGCACTGTGAAGTGCTGATCGTCGGTGCCGGCCCCGCGGGATTGGCCGCGGCGCTAACGGCCGGCCGCAGCGGCGCGCGCGTGATCGTGGTCGATGAGCAATCGGAATTCGGCGGCTCACTGCTGTCGCACCCGGCCGAGATCGATGAAATCCCCGCCATGGAATGGGCCGGCGCCGTAACCGCCGAATTGCGCGATCTGGGTAACGTCACCGTCCTGCCCCGGACCACCGTGACCGGTTACTACGATTACAATTACCTGGTCGCTTTAGAACGGGTGACCGACCACCTGTCGCCGGGCACCGGCGGAAGCCTGCCGAGACAGCGGCTGTGGAAAATCAGGGCCGGCCGGGTGGTGCTGGCGACCGGCGCGATCGAAAGAGGTTTGGTGTTCGCGGACAACGACAGGCCCGGGGTGATGCAGGCCGGTGCAGTGCGAAGCTATATCAACCGTTATTCCGTCCTGCCCGCAAGCAATATCGTGGTGTTTACCAACAATGACAGCGCCTACCGGACGGCTATAGACGCAAGCGCCAACGGGTCGACCGTCACCGTGGTGGACATACGCTCCAGCCCCCGGGGAGGTTTGATCGACAAGGCGGAGCAGGCCAATATCATGGTGTATCGCGGCAGCGCCATAACCGCGGTGCAGGGACGAACGAGAATTCGTGGTGTCGAAATCATGCGCCTCAATGCCGCCGGACACGGCGTCACACGTTCGTCAACAACAAGGGTCGACTGTGCGATCGTGGCCACATCGGGTGGTTGGACACCCACCATTCACCTGCACAGCCAGGCCGGTTCGAAATTGATTTTCGATGAAAGCATAGCCGGCTACGTGCCGGGCGACGGTGTTAACATCAATCCGCACCGCAGCGCCGGCGCCTGCAACGGCAGCTTCGATCTTGGCAAATGCCTGGAAGAAGGCTTCAGGGCCGGGCATGCCGCCGCAAGCGATGCCGGCCACGAAGGCGAGATGCCGATGGCCCCCCGGGTCTCGATGGAAATCGAGGGACCGATGCGCGTGCTTTGGACCATCCCCTGCAAACACCCGGTCGGCAGGGGACCGAAAAAACACTTCCACGAACTGCAGAACGACTCGACCGTCGGGGATATTCACCTTGCCGTGCGCGAAGGGTTCAGTTCCGTAGAGCACCTGAAACGATACACGACTACCGGCATGGCAACCGATCAGGGCAAGACTTCGAACCTGATTGCACTGGGCGTACTATCCGGACTCCGCCGGGAGCCGGTTCAGTCCACCGGGGTCACTACTTTCAGACCGCCCTATACGCCCCTGACCTTTGGTGCCGTCGTTGGACAGAATCGTCGAGAGCTGTTCCTGCAGGAACGCAAGACGGCCATGCATCCATGGCATGATCGAAACGGTGCGGTTTATGAGGACGTCGGAGACTGGAAACGGCCGCGTTACTTCACCAACCGTCAGGAAAGCCTGGACAGAG
>CAMYOI010000220.1 GCA_947259955.1 uncultured Gammaproteobacteria bacterium | reverse complement strand
AGCAGCAGACAGTACCTCGCCGATTGTCATTCCGATTCACAACTGGTCGAGCCAAGTGGTCATGGCCTACGTTATTGGCGGCATCTTCGAGAGCATTGGCGACAATGTCGAGTATGTGTCTGCAGATTCCCAGGCTGTGTACGAATCTATCCGCAATGGCGACGTGACCATTTCGCATGAAGTCTGGCAGTCCACCTTCGGCAAGTCATTCTACAACGCGATGGCCAAGGGTGGCGTGATCGACGCAGGCACGCACGAGGCAACAACACTTGAAGAAATGGGCGTACCTACCTGGGTAGTCGAAAAGGGACTTTGTCCCGGCCTGCCGAGCTGGGAGGCACTCAAAGAATGCCATGCAAATTTTACAACGCCGGACTCCGGCGGCAAAGGGCGTTGGCTGGAAGGTCCGCAAAGCTGGCACGGCGACCTCATGCCGGAACGTCTCGCAGCGCTCGGTCTTAGCGACAAATGGGTAGTCAAGTTTGCCGGCGGTGCCGATGCGCTTTGGGCAGAACTGGCTTCCGCGAAAAAGGAAGGTCGCGGTACGGTGATCTTTAACTGGACACCGAATTTTACCGATGCCGACGGATTCACGTTTATCGAATTCCCGGAATACTTTGACGGCTGTCGCAAGGCCGATGGCGGTGACGGCAAGTGTGGTTCACCGAAAGGCTGGTTGAAAAAAGCGGCGAACTACAAGTTCCCGAAAACTCACCCACGTGCTTACACGGCCTTCTCGCAACTCTCATTTACAACGGAACAAATCGGTCAAATGGCGGCATTGGTGGACATCGATAAAATGGACCACAAAGAAGCCGGCAAAAAGTGGCTCGCGGATAACGAAAAGGTCTGGAAGCCCTGGGTAGAGGCTGGCATGTAATTGAACCGTAGCCGAAATTACCCCCTTGGCCCCCATGCCAAGGGGGATTTTCGTTTTTGGGGGACCTGAATCATCTAGCAGCAGAAATTGGGGTAGCGTTAACAACCCAGCAACAATCGAATGAACGATTATGCCTTCTGAAGTTGTAACGTCTGAAACCGACCAGCCTGTAGTCCGGTGCGATTCGGTCTACAAAATATTTGGCGATAACGCCATTAGAATGCTGCAAAGTGCCAATGGCGTTGTCGATTCAAAATCATTTCATCAAGCCGGTTGTGTCGTAGGTGTCAACAACGCTTCGTTTGAAGTTCATACCGGCGAGTTGCTCATCATCATGGGCCTGTCAGGTTCTGGAAAATCGACCCTGCTCAGGTGCATCTCGAGACTGACCGAGGCGACAGCCGGAAAGATTCTCATCGAAGGCGAAGACCTTCTGTCGATGAGCAGCAAGCAGTTGATAGAATTGCGCCGTAACAAGATGGGCATGGTTTTTCAAAGCTTCGCCCTGTTGCCGGATAGAACTGTCCTGGAAAACATTGCGTTTCCGCTGCAGATAAAGGGCACCAGCACCCAGGAGAGTATCAAGCGGGCTAAGGATATGGTTGATCTGGTAGGCCTGGATGGGCGGGAAAACTACTTCCCACGGCAACTATCGGGTGGTCAACAGCAGCGCGTAGGTATAGCTCGTTCACTTGCCGTTGAACCCGATATCTGGTTTTTGGATGAACCGTTCTCCGCGCTTGATCCTTTGATACGCAAAGAGATGCAGGACGAGTTTTTGAGACTGCAAAGCGTATTGAGTAAGACCATTCTGTTCGTTACACATGACTTTGACGAGGCTCTACGTCTGGCTGATCGTATCGCCATCATGAAGGACGGCGTGATCGAGCAACTAGACACGCCTGCCAATATCGTTCTGCATCCGGCGACCGACTATGTAGGTAAATTCACAAAGGAGGTACCCAGGGAAAAGATACTCAGAGTTGAGTCAGTCATGGACCCTGTTGATCCCGCTGAGGATGTCAGTGACCTCAGAATCTCGAAAGACGCCATTATCGGAACCGTCGCAGAGGCGGTAGTTACCGCCGACAAGCCGGTAACCGTTGTCGATAAAAATCAAACCGTGGTGGGAGCGCTGCACGCGTCAAAGGTGATCGGCGTTTTGTTTGGTAGTCATGCCGAACACTAAGAGCGGGTCGTGATGGACGCCATACTCCAGAATCGAAAACTGCAGTTCGTCGTTCTGTTGATTATTTTCATATTGCTCTGCGTGATTGTTGCTCCATCCGATACCAATATACTCTGGCGCCTGCCCCCGTTGATACAGGGCCTTCCTGTGGCAATCAACGATTCCGTTGAATACCTGATGTCCGACTGGTTTCCGATTGACGTCTATGATCCGGAGATTGAGGACTACGAGCAGAAACCCCTGTTAAAGGAAGTTACACGAGCAGTCTCGAATAGCATTCTCTTCCTGATAAACCTGGTTCGGGAGATACTTCTTGGCGGTGTGAAGACCATTGTTACGTTTACGGGCTGGGACTGGGCAACTGAAAATCCCTGGGCCCGATGGCCGGCATTGCCATGGACGGTTGTCGCATCAGGTGCGGCGATACTGGGCTATGCCCTGAACGGGCCGCGACTTGCGCTTCTAGCCGGCGTTGCTTTCGTGTACATCGCCGTATTCGGTCAGTGGGAACCCTCGATGCAAACACTATCATTCGTGTTGATCGCGGCTCCCGTATCCGTGCTTCTTGGGCTCGCCCTCGGCGTGTGGGCCTACAAGAGACGGGCTGTCGAGATGGTGTTGAACCCGATCCTCAACGTTGCGCAGACGATGCCGCATTTTTCGTACCTTGTACCCGTGACGGTGTTTTTCGGCATTGGTGATCATGCAGGTGCCATCGCAACGGTTATTTTTGCCACACCGCCCATGGTGCGCCTGACATTGCTGGGTCTTAAAAAGGTCTCGCCCGAGGTCATGGAAGCCGGCATGATGAACGGGTGCACCGAGCGTCAATTGCTCTATCGAGTGCAGATTCCGAGCGCGCGACGGGATATTCTGATCGGTGTAAATCAGGTCATCATGCAATGTCTGGCCATGACCGTGATCGCATCGTTTATCGGCGCCAAGGGGCTGGGCCACAATCTGTTACTGGCACTCAACCAGCTTCGAATCGGACAGGCCCTGGAGCTGGGCATCTGCATTGTGCTGATCGCGGTGGTGCTGGACCGTATGTCTCTTGCCTGGGCAAACAAGCAGACCGACTATTTCGCCGACCTCTCGTTCGTCGAAAGGCATAAGTTTTTGTTGCTGTTCCTCGCTGTTTTCGTCGTGGGCACGATACTCGCCTGGGTCGGTACCTTCGTTTTCAAACAAGGCCCGAACTACTTGTATCTCATTCCGCACAACAAGGGCATAACTACGGAGTGGTTTTGGCAGGCCGGTGTCGACTGGATTTGGGATACGTTCTTCTACGTGCTGAAAGACTTTAACGAATGGCTGATTAAAAGCGTGCTATTGCCGATCAAAAACGCTTATCTTAGTATGCCGGTCGTTGCGACCTTCGTTCTGACCATGGGTATTGCCTATATCCTCGCGGGTGCCAGATCTGCGCTTATCGTCGGCGCCTTTCTGCTGTTCATCGCATTGACCGAGTGGTGGGACCGGGCCCTGATTACCGCCTATCTGATGACGGTTGGCGTGGTCGTATCAACGGTTATCGGGGTGATCGTGGGAAGCTTGTGTGCGCGGAACGACTATACCACCAAGTTTATGCTGACGGTTTGCGATACCCTTCAGACTTTCCCGTCCTTTATCTACCTGATTCCGGTCATCATGCTTTTTGGCATTACCGACACGTCGGTCCTGTTTGCCGTCGTCGTCTACGCAACGATTCCGGCAACACGTTACACGATAGAAGGCCTGCGAAGCGTGCCTCCCAACTTGCATGAAGCCGGCTCCATGTCCGGCGTGAATCGGCTACAACGATGGCTCACGATCGAGTTGCCCTTGGCCCTTCCGCACATGATGCTTGGTGTCAACCAGACCGTGGTGTTCGCGCTGTTCATGGTGATTATCGCCGCGATGATCGGTACCGATGATCTCGGTCAACTAATACTGAAATCCTTGTCCGACAGGCACGGCGTCGGCAACGGGTTGACGCTTGGATTATGCGTGGCCTTTATCGGGCTCGCCATCGATCAGGTTATTCGAACCTGGGCGGGCGAACGCAAAAAAGCGCTCGGAATTGGCTAGCTCTACAAGCCAGGGCTATACCGGCACCCAGGAAAAACATCATGAAAAACTCCGCACCCGATAACGTAAAGATCTCCTGCAAAAACGTATGGCAACTATTTGGCGCTGGCGCCAAACGCTTTCTGAAAGAGCACGATTATCGACCTAACTTCGAACAAATCACGGAAGCTGGCATTATCGGGGGAGTGCGCAATGTCAGTCTCGATGTCCACGAAGGCGAAATCCTGATGATCATGGGCCTGAGTGGTTCAGGCAAGTCCACCATGCTCAGATGCATTACACAATTGCTCAAACCTACTTCGGGGGAGGTCTTTTTCGACGGCACTGATCTTACGAAGATCTCGGGCAGGGAGTTGATTGAAATCAGACGGCACAAGATGGGGATGGTATTCCAGCATTTCGGTTTGTTGCCCCACAGAACCGTGCTCGAGAACATCTCGTATCCGTTAGAAATTCAGGGCATCGATAAGGAGACCAGGATTGCGAAAGCCCGTGAGCTGGTCGATATCGTAGGCCTTACCGGCAGGGAGAACTACTTCCCCCGTGAGTTGTCCGGCGGGCAGCAGCAACGCGTCGGTATCGGCCGGAGTTTGGCGGTGGAACCCGACGTCTGGTTTCTCGACGAACCGTTTTCCGCACTCGACCCGCTCATCCGCAAAGAAATGCAGGATGAATTCATGCGGTTGCAGACGCAACTTCACAAGTCCATCGTGTTTGTCACCCATGATTTCGATGAGGCGGTTCGGCTCGGCGACCGGATTGCCATCATGAAGGACGGACTGCTAGTCCAGATCGGCACCTCCGAAAAATTGGTCACGGAACCCGCTGATGGTTATGTCAAGGCATTCGTTGAAAACGCGCCGAAAGCCAAGCTGATCTCCGTCGGAAAGATAATGAAGCCGGGTCAAAGCGGGGACAACGGCTTCGAGCCGGTAAAGAGCGATGCTGTGCTGGAAGACGTTGCACAAAGAATCATGCTGTCGGAAAAGGCGGTGCCGGTCACCAACAAGCAGGGCGAAATTGTCGGTTCCATCGACAAGGCAACAATAGTCAAAGTATTGTTCGAAGCATAACAACTTGCTACGACAAAGGTCAGTCAGATGTCGAGCGAAATCCTGAATAGTGAAGATGATGCTGCGTTAGCCCGTAGACGCAAGCTCATGCATGTCGGGATAGCGGCCGAGATAATCATCGTCGGCACAGTGACAAAAGACCAGTTTAGCAGGGTTGCAAAATACCCGGGGAAACGGGTCATTCCGCTGAAAAACTGGATCACTGACTTTTTCGAGTGGCTGGTGCATGGGGTCACGTTTTTCGCGGGAACCCGGTTCGAGTTCTTACCGACGGACATTACGCGCGGCATAATAAAGTTCTTCGAATACCAGGTATTTTTACCGAGGATCTGTTCTTCAACGGCTTCAGAATCGGGGTGGAGCCGGGCCTTTTCAAACCCACGAGGCGTGATTCCGTAGGGGGCTAGTGCACTTGATAGCTAAAATTCTCGTCGCGACGGACGGTTCCGCATCATCCAACAGAGCTGTTGAGCTGGCTGCGGACCTGGCTAACGTCCACAATGCTTCATTGCATGCAATCAATGTGATCCGGCAAATACAAATACCACCTGAAATGCAGAATATGGCACGCGTGGAAAGTCTCGGAGAAAACCGTCTCAGTGTGTTGGAGTTTATTGCAAACCAGATTCTGGACGATGCCGAATCACGGGTGCAGGCCAAGGGCGCCACCCTGGTGAAGAAATCGATCGGCCATGAAGATCCAGCCACGTCGATTTCGAAGTATGCGGTAAAGCACGGCATGGATCTGGTGATAGTCGGCACTCGCGGACTCAATAAAGTAGAGGCCTTGTTGATGGGCAGCGTCTCGCGCAAAGTCGCGGAAACCTGCAAAGTCAACTGTCTCATCGTACGTTAAGCGATGTGCCAGGCTATGGGGCTGGGGCCCGTTCATGCGCAAGTTAAAAGCACTGGTGCCGGGGGCTACACGATCAATCCTTCAATCAAACCCTGCTCGCAGCCGACCACGGCGGGCCATGGATCGTAGACGCGCGCGACCCCGGGCCGTAATCTGTGACGCGAATCGTTTCGACAGTTTTTACCGCAATGAAATCGACGGGGAACTCTGAACTTTTACCAGTTGATAAACCAGCGAGGTTGTAATCATGTATGCAAGAGTAACCACTTATCAAGTTGATCCGGCGCGGCTCGGCGAGATGGATGCCGAGCTAAGTGACCTGCGGGCACATTGCAAAGCTCTTCCCGGAATAGTCGTATACAATACGGTTTGGCGAGAGGACGGGCGCGGTATCAGCACCACGATTTACGATTGCCGGGCTTCGGCGGAGGAAGCTGCCGCAAAGCTTAAATACATTTGGGGTAG
>CAMYOI010000219.1 GCA_947259955.1 uncultured Gammaproteobacteria bacterium | reverse complement strand
ATTTCATGATATGCCGTGGGAACACGGCTGTTTATTTCTGGCCAATATGGCGCGTTGGGTTATCATTCTACAATCATGAATTCGACTAATAAAAATGTGGAGGATATTTATCCTCTGAGCCCCAATCAGCTTTCTCTGCTCTTTGCGCACCTTCGCGGGAGCAGCGATGATCCGGGACAGGTGCTGGTGCGCTGCTGGCTGGAGGGCAACCTGGATAAATCACTTTTTCAAGCCTGTTGGCAGTGGGTTGCCCACCGACACCCGGTTCTGCGAAGTTCGATTCACTGGCAGGACATTGACCAACCACTACAGGTCGTCCGAAGAACGGTGGAATTCGATGTCGATTACAAGGACGCTTTTGCACAAAGTGACGATGAAAAGCAGCAGACGATTCAGAGTCTAATTGACGAGGAGAGGAGTTCGCCACTGCGTTTGAATCAAATACCGACGTTTCGAATTACCCTATTGAGTTTTGCCGATGGCACTCACTTCATGTGCTGGTCGTGTCACCATATTCTGGTTGACGGATGGTCCGCGGGGATTGTCCTTACAGACATCGTGCGCCGTTATCAGGACACGCTACTAAAAAATAACAGCAGCACACCACCGCCAAGGAGGTTCCATGACTATATCACTTGGATACAACAACAGGACAACTCGGAGGCACAGCGGTTCTGGCGCAACCTCTCTCCGCCTCGTAACACGCGGAAGTTGGTGTGGAAAAGTGCAGTGGGATCGGCAAATAAAGGAGAGCGGCGAGTCAGTTCGGCTTCACTGACTCTGAGCGCTGCGGCAGCGCGCAACGTCACACAACTTATCCGTTCCCAACGTACCACACTCGGCCTTGCCGTACAGGCGGTATGGACAGTGTTTCTGCACAAACTTTGCCGCAGCGAGAACATTGAATATTTGGTTACAGTCTCGGGCCGGTCCGTTGAATTACCCGGCATCGATACCATGGTGGGCCAGTTCTCGAACTCCCTCCCAGTAGCAATCCATGTGCGCGACGAACAGCGTTTTATTGACGTACTGGAAGAAGTTTCCAGGATCGGCGGAAAACTTCGGGAATTCGAGCACATTACACCAACGCAGATCCAGGATTGGGGATGCAGCGCGGACGGGTGCACACGATTCAACATCGGACGGGATAAACGCTACATAAGCAGCCTCGTCGTGGTTGAAAATTTTCCATGGAAAACGTCTGGGCATGTCGACCACGAGTCCAGCATCCGGCTTGTTTCCCTTGCTGGTGATATTACAAGTAAGTTTCCATTCACACTGACCGTGATGGACGGTGTGGAGCTGGCACTGCGGCTCGACGTCCGCGGACAGGTCTCCGATGATCTGCCCCGGGCCATGCTTGAGGGTGTGGTTGGATTGGCCGAGAGGCTGTTTGCTTTCCCCGAAGAAACGATTGGTTTGCCGTCAACGACCGATGAATCGATCGATCGCTTGAATACGAAGCACTTTTTTCGACAAGCCAGTAGTTCCGAAGAAGACAAAGATACTCGCGCCGGTGAAGTGGAGTATGCCCCGCCACGCGATGAGGTGGAACTTCAACTCGTCGTAATTTGGCAGCAGGCCTTCAGGCGCAGACCCATAGGTGTACATGACGATTTTTTCGACATAGGTGGTGATTCCATTATTGCCATATCAGTTTACGCGGATATCGAAAAAGTATTCGATATCAAGTTGCCCCTGTCCACGATTATCGAGTACCGCACGATTACAAAGCTCGCCGGTCTCGTCCGCAAACCTGGACAATATCGCTACAGATCTCTGGTGCCAATCCAACCGGGGGAAAAGGACTCCCTCCCGGTGTTTGGGATACATGCAGAGGGCGATGTGATTTTTTACAAGGATCTCGCCCGGGCACTCGGAGAAAGACAGTCCTTCTACGGACTGCAGGCAATACATCTGGACGGGATGAAACGCCCGTTTGATCGCGTCGAAGACATGGCCAATCACTATATCTCGGAAATAAAAGACGTTCAGCCCAATGGTCCTTACACAATCGTGGGGATGTGTTTTGGCGGACTGATTGCCTTCGAAATGGCGCAGCAGTTGCGCGCCCAGGGTGAACAGCTACGTGCTCTTGTCGTCATTGATTCCGTCGGTCCTGACCTTCCGCTTCCGAAGAAAGTTGTTACCCACCTCAAGGATAGGCGATTGAGTCAGGTTGTCGGAAGGCGGATCCATGATGCCTACGTGCGGAAGCGAAGGAAGGTAGACGGCACTTTGCGCATCGAAAAGAAGAAAAGACTCGATTTGGATAGCCACCCCGCGAAGATCCACAACACACGGTTGAGAGATCTCTACCAGGCAAAGCGATTTGGCGGGAGAATAATTTGTATTCGCAATGAAAACCTGTCTGACCAGGAAATGGCGAGGTGGAGGGAATTCGCTGATAACGGCGTTGAGGATTACCTGCTCCCGGGTAAACACGGCAATATTATGGAACCGCCATATGTTGACAATATTGCAGATATCATAATTCAGGAAATCTCAAGGCCAGCCGATCCGGAAGGGGCAATCTATGACCGGGGTTAAGCCCCGCCTTGAATTCTGATCAACCGCTCACTGCTTCCGGCATACTCTTCTCAACCTGTTCAGCTATCCAATTGTAGGTGTGCTCCAAGCCTTGCCTGAGAGGATAATCCGGAGACCATCCAAGCTTTTCGCGAATCAAGGTGTTGTCGCTGTTTCTGCCTCGCACACCCAGCGGCCCTTCGATGTGCACGGTTGAAAGCTGCTTGCCCGCGATATTGCATACGATGTCGACCATGTTGTTTATTGTCGTCATCTCCTCTGAGCCGATATTCACAGGCCCGCTGAACCCGCCGGCTACCAGATTTCTGACGCCCTCGATGCACTCATCAATGTACAGGAAGCTCCGCGTTTGCTCGCCGTCGCCCCAAATTTCTATCTCTCCGCCCGGCTCCGCCAGTGCTACCTTGCGGCAGATTGCAGCCGGTGATTTTTCTCTTCCCCCGCACCAGGTTCCAAGCGGCCCGAAAATATTGTGGAAGCGGGCGATGAAGACCGGAATCTGAAAGTTTCGCTGGTAACTCAAGTAAAGTCGCTCGCTGAAAAGTTTCTCCCATCCGTATTCACTGTCGGGCGCGGCGGGATATACGCTGTCTTCCCGGCACACCGGGTCGTTTGAATCGAGCTGATTGTACTGCGGGTAGACACAGGCGCTGCTGCTGTAGAAAATTCTGGTCTTGTTGTGTTTCAGCGCAGTGTTGCGTGCGAGCACGCGATCGAGCACATTGAGATTGATCGATGCGGAGTTATGCATCACGGTGGCGTCGTTTTCACCGGTAAATATATAGCCCGCGCCCCCCATGTCGGCGGCGAGCTGATATATTTCATCGAATGATCCGCTATTGGATGGCGGGCAGATCGCTGACTGCACGATTGAAACGTGTGACAAATCGCCAATCACAAAGTCGTCGGCCACCGTGGCTTCGAATTGAGGGTTTTTCAAGTCGATGCCGCGCACCCAGTAACCCTCTGCTTTGAGCCTGCCCACCAAGTGGTGACCAATAAAGCCTCCCGCTCCGCAAACCAGTGCCGTTTTCAATTATTCACTCCGTTCATACCGTCTGAATAAAGGCTGGAATAATAGCATCATCAAGCGGACTACGCGGTAACATATACCCACGCTAAGTTGCGCCGGTGGTTTTTTTACGCTTCCTCGGCAGGTTTCACGAGTTTGTATCCTGCCGCAACCTCTTTTTTACTCGGATTTCCCATGCCCAGTCCAGGGCGTGTTTGAGCTGATCCTCCCACCAGAATTCTCTACTGACCTTAGCGTGGCCGGCACGAGCGATACGGATTCTTTCTTCGTTATTCGCAAGATAGTAGTCGATCTTTTCGCAGGCATCATTCATGTCGTCGTAGAAAACGGCTTCGACACCATCCTTGAAAATTTCCTGGTGCAAGTCGCAGCCGGCTTTGTCCGACAAGAGCAACATTCCGTGAGCGGGAACCTCATACATCCTCATGTTCCCGGTTTCGCGTGGCACGCCCGACAGGTGCAGATTGAACCCGATCTTGCAGTGGTTATATGTTTCTCGTTTCTGCGCCTCGGACAGCGGAGTGACTCTGTAGAAAAAAAAGGGACGCCCTAGCAGTCCCCGAATGTAGCCGTGATACCCACGCATCGGCCATCGGCCGTGAAGAAGAAAGCGGTTGCCGTAGCGGGCTTTTAGCCACTTTAGCTTGTTGGTTTTATCGCCGTAGGAACCGCCCACGTAGACAAGATCCAGATGCCGGTTCTCGTAAAAGCCGTCGCTAAAATCACGCTCCACATGCCGTGCACCGTGCGGCCACCAATGATACTGTGCGCACCCCCATTCTTTCATTATCTCAGGGAACGAATGCGTCTCGTCGTAGCTTGGGGATATATAAAAAGCACCATCGAACGCCCACAGATAAGGAACGCCGCGTTTGTAGCTCGCTCCGGGGTCATCAATAAATCCTAGAATCTTTGTTGGTCCCGGGAGTTTTGAATACAAAATTTCCGGATGAATAGGATTGAATCTCGACAGTACCAGGAGATCAAAGTCCCGGAATTTCTCGACAAAATCCTCTACCATCCTCATATATTTGGAATCTCTGCCACGATAAAGCCGATCAAGCCCCTCCACTGAGTACAGCGACTCCTTCGCGGTCAATCCCCAGACTCCCCGCGCGATCAGGCGTTTCAGAGATATTGGCTCATCGTCAAAGTATTGTTCCGGGTTGAACGAGTGCAGTTCATAGCCGTGAAAGTTTTCGTTCGATTCGTATCCTATGATCCCAACTTTTGCCGTGGTTGGTTTTTCTTTCATTTTACGGGCACCCAAAGGTTGCAGCCGAGAATACCGTTCCGGTGCGGCCTGCCCCGGAGCTTCGGAGGAGGCGCGACACCGCCGGACCGACCGGTTGGACTGCTCGCCGGTTCCCAGTCATCGCTGCACGACCTCTGCGCAGCAGAAGCCCGCGAGCTTCAATCCGCGGTCCGTGGGGCGGACGAACATGACCACCTGGGCCTCGCGCGCACGGTCATGGGTAACCGTCAGCCGGAACATTCCGCTGTCCGTGCCAAGCAGGCGTTGGGCCTCGGCGAGCTGGGGATGGCGCCGCTCGATCTCCGCTGCCGACATCTGCAGCGTTTTCATGTCGAGAATTGTCGCACTTTCGGGGTAGTCCGGGCGATGAAAGCGTTCCTGCAACATTTCGACGAACTGCGCCTCGCTGTGGATGATCTCCTCGTAGAAGAGAAACGGTAGGCTCACCAGCGACAGCAGGCCCTCCGCGTTGCGATGCGTTCTGTTCTGCAACCAGGCGCCAAGCAGTTCTTCGACCGGGCCGGGATCGAGTCCCGGAAGAAGAAGCTCGGCGCGCAGGGTCAGACGCTGTCCCGGCGAGAGCTCGATGCGCTCCTCGAACGGAAGATAGCCCTCTTTCTCGACCACGACCCGGTGCGGTCCCGGCTCGAGCTCCAGGTCCAGGCGCGTGCTGCCTCGCAACCGACCGTCGATGAAGACCCGGTCGCCCGACACGTTCGAGCGCAGCGTCAGGGTGGCAAGTCGGGGTTCGCGCTCCGGCGGACGCCGCAGCCAGGCGCGCAGCGTGCGCTCTTCGCCGGCGTTGACCACGATGTGATGCTCCCAATCTTCGTACCCCGCCTTCTCCACCCGTAACAGGTACTCGCCGGGCGCAAGATCCAACACCCGCGGGCCGGTTGGACCTTGGGGCTCGTCGTTGATGTACAGCGTGTCGCCCGACACGTTCGAGCGGACGGTGAGGTGCGCGGGGAGGGGCTTTTCTCGCTCCAGCTCGAAAACCAGCTGCGTCCACTGGCCGGACTTGATCTCGGCCGTCCGGGTCGCCGTCAGGTAACCCGCGGCTTCGACCCGAACCCGCGCCTGGCCAAGCGGCATCCCGGTCTGGTTCAAGGGACGGTTCGGTCCCGCCTCGCCCAGGCGCTTATCGTTGACGTAAACCGTCGACGGTGCGCTCACATTGACCTGCAGGTTGCCGACAAACTTCACTGGCGTGGGCGGCGGGGCAGGGGTCACGGGCGGCAGGGCTGAAGTCCCCGGCGGCCCCTGTGGGCGGGTGGCCCCGCGCACGACGAATACAAAGTCGCCTTTGTCCAAATGGCGGCCCCGAATCTTGCCGTATTGGGGTGTCTGGGCGTTGTCGGTGTAGTTGGAGACCTGCTCTTCCAGGTAGTAACCGAGCTCGCTGCCGGTGACGTAACCATCGCCGCCGCGGTCGGCCGCGCCGCCGAGCGCCAAGATGAACTCCTTGCGAAAGACACTGACGTCCGGCACCGTCTGATCGGCGGTGCCGGAGGTGATGAACTGGCGAACCGGTTTGGCGATACGGCGCTCGACGTCGGCAGGCGGCGCCCGGCTCAGCGCAAAGACCGAACCGGAGAAGCAGCTGTCGAAGACGAACAGCGCATGGCGGGCGTGTGGAATCGTCGGCGGGCAAGGGGGAGTCGCGCGCGACAATGTAGCCCATCCAATCCTCCGGGTCGTCGGCGGCGTAGGGCGGCTTGATCGTGTGGCCGTGACCCGCGAAGTACAACAGCAGGCGATTACTCTCGTCCCGGCCGTAGTTGAAGATGAAGTCTTCATAAGCCGTCTCCAGCTCTTGGCCGCTGGGATCGTCGACGGCCGTCACCTCGAATCCATGTTGCTTCAACGCGGACTGCACCGCCGCCACATCGTCCTTCACGCCGGGGAGCTTGGGCCAGCCAAGTTGGTAGTTGCTGACCCCGATCACCAGCGCGTAGCTGCCGCCATAGCTCAGCAGTACCCCGCCCTTATCATCTTTCACCACGATCGCTCCGCGATCGGCGGCGAGCGTCGCCACCGGCCACAGTAGAGCGAGAAGAAGGTACGCACACGCGTGGTGCACGGATTTCCATCCCAATTCACCCAGGGCTGGAACCAGGCATCTCACGGGTCGAGGTAATGGAGTAATGTGCGTCATGGCGGCGGATAGCGAAGTATAACCCCCCAGCAACCCCTCGTTCATGTGCCAACCCCGGTAATTTTTCCGCTCGTATACTCCGGCGACGACCACTGCGAACTCTTCACGGCGACGGGATTAACGAGGACAGTGTTACGAACCTATCGAAATGTCAGGATCGGCTCGACGGGATCGGCTCGACGGCATGAATATTCCGGCAGCCGAATAACCGGCCTCGGGATTACATGTGGCTGACGAAACTTGCCACCGCCGATATGTCGCCATCGCTATAGTTCTGCAACGCTTCCACCATGGCGGGGTTGGCATTTTTCCGAAAACGGTCTCGAATCCAAGTGATCTCGCGAACGAGATACGGGTAGTGCTGGCCTTTTAATAGCGGGTAAAGCGCGCTGTTGTCACCCTCGCCATTTCGGCCATGGCAGGCTGCGCAGTTTGCTTGGTAAAGTGTTGCCCCTTTTGTCAGTGACTCATCCGGACCGGTCATCGGCTTCGGATTTATAGGCAGCGAAGAAACATAAGCGACAACATCGGCCATGCCCTGCAGGCCACCCAGCGTTTTCGGGTCTGAAAACGGGTACATCGTCGGGTTGATGCGTTTTTTCGACTGGATGTCCAAGAGCTGTTTGAGCAGCACACGCCGGTGTTGTCCCGCAATGGATGGAAACTCACCTGCGAGCCCCCCGGTGCCATCGTCGCCGTGACATGCCGCACAAAGTTCATAGAGATTTTTGCCATTGATGGGATCGGGCCTCAGGTCAAGTACTTGATCGATGTATTCGACCTGCGCCAGCGTACCGGCCGTGGCCAATGTCAAGAACGCGAGGCTAAGTCCGAGCCAAAGTTTCTCTGGCAAATGCATATTAATTGCCTATAACTTGATTAGTACCGTAATTATTTTTTAGGGTGTGGGTGGCTCGGTGATTAAACGCTTGTCTGCTCGCTGTAACTTATTTATAATTAAACCATAATATAATAA
>CAMYOI010000218.1 GCA_947259955.1 uncultured Gammaproteobacteria bacterium | reverse complement strand
GTGGTTGCTAGGCTGGTCCGAGGTCAGTCGATGGTAAACTCGACATAGTTTGTCCGGTGTTTTGAAGTGGGATCTTCCCCAACTTCAGGAGACCGTGATGAACCCGACGCAAAAACTTGACTGCAGACCGACGGATTGGCTACTTGACAGCCAGTTGGCGCCGTACGTTGATACGTTGACGCAGTATCTTTCCGAGCGCCGCTACGCCCCCCATACCATAAGTACCTACCTTGGTTGCGTTGCCCACTTTGGGCGCTGGATGAACCAGTGTCAGCTGGATATCCATAAGATCAATGAGGACTTGGTCCAGCGGTTCCTCGATGACCATCTGCCTCGATGCGACTGTGCCAGGCCGGTACGTCGGACCCACCGTGATCTGCGTGCAGCGCTCGGGCATCTGCTAGTGGTCCTGCGTGCCGAGGCGGTCATTGCTGAACCCATATCTGGAACGACCCCGGTAGATGAGGAGCTGCGTTGCTTCGACGCGTATATGGACCATGTGCGAGGGCTCGCTGCGAGGACGCGCACTTTGTATCTGCGCACGGTACGTCGTCTACTCCTCGAGAAGTTTGGTGATCGTCCGGTTGTTGTCGCGGCGATTACGCCGGACGACGTCCGCTGTTTCTTTGCCAGCCAAAACGAGCTGTATAGCACGCCAGGCAGCGCTGGCTCGTTGGTCTCGGCGTTGCGTGGCTACTTCCGCTTCCGCACCACCTGTGGTGACCAGATGCATGCGCTGATCGGCGTGGTGTCCTATCCGGCCAACTGGCAATTGGCTTCATTACCAAAGGCCCTGAACAGCGCCGAGGTCAAACGCCTGGTGGATTCCCTCGGCTGGGAGGGCCCGTCGGCACGCCGCGCCGATGCCATGGTGCGTTGCGCCCTGGACCTCGGCTTGCGTTGTGGGGAGATCGCCGCCCTCTCTCTGGACGATATCGACTGGCGTGCTGGCACGATCATATTGCGCAAAACCAAAAGCCGCCGCGAAGACATTTTACCGTTGCCGCAGACTACTGGCCGTGCCATCGCCGACTACCTGAAGCTCGAACGTCCGCAGACCAACAGCCGGGCGGTATTCGTGCGTTGTATCGCCCCCTGTGACCAACCGATTGGCCCCGATTGCGTGCGCAAGGCGATCCGCCAGGCCTATCACTATCTACCCTTCCTGATTATGTCTTGTAGTGTTACACCGACCTCGTTTGTCCAACAAACGCGCGAATATGTAGCGATATAGTCCTGGCTCCTTCCATCACCCCCCATGTAGGGGAGGAGTCCGCCATGAAATGTACCATTAACGACCAAGTAGTTCTGTCGCGAGCACCAGAGGGACCTCTCACGGCACACATCAGCGCATTTGCAGCATTCATCAGCGCCCAGGGATATGTGCTGTATTCGATTCACCGACAGGTTCATCTCGCTGTGTGTTTTAGTCGATGGCTTAAACAAAAGGGTGTTGAACTACACTGCATTTCCTCTGATCATCCAAAGCGGTATTTACGATATCGCGCTCGACAGGTAAAGCCTGGCCTAGGCGATGCTGCTGCGCTTAAACACCTCATTGATTTTTTGCGAGATGAAGGCGTGATTCCCGCCGAGAAGGTATCAGCACCTCGCCTGAACCCGGCGGAGTGCTGCGCGCGGGGGTACGAACAATATCTGCGTGAAGCGTGCGGCCTGGCCAAAGCAACCATTGTCAACTATGTGCCATTCATCCGCAGTTTTCTTGAGGATCGTTTCGGTAACGGAACGGTTACGCTGTCAGACCTGTGTGCCCGCGATGTCGTGGGTTTTGTACAGCGCCAGGCGCCGCACTTAAACAGGAAGCGAGCAAAGCTTATGACCACTGCCATGCGCTCCTTCCTGAAGTACGCCCGTTATTGTGGCGAGGTAGTGCTGGATTTGGCCGCCGCTGTTCCCATCGTGGCCAACTGGTCGACGCCATCAATCCCTCGGGCGATCTCCGCGGATCAAGTCCAACAGTTGCTGGCCAGTATTGACAGGCGCACGGCGATAGGACGTCGCGACTATGCCATTTTGCTGCTGCTTGCACGACTGGGATTACGTTCGGGCGAAGTGGCATTTCTCGAACTCGATGACATTGACTGGAATGCCGGAACACTGAGTGTGCAGAGCAAGGGCGGCCTGCGCAACGAGTTCCCCTTATCCGTTGAGGTGGGCAAAGCGATTGCCGCCTATCTGCACAATGGACGACCGCATACCACCAGTCGGCGTGTGTTTCTACGCGCCAAGGCCCCCATCCGCGGCTTTCGAGGCGCCAGTGGCGTTGGATCTATCGTTCGTCATTCACTCAAGCGTGCCGGAATCAATGCGCCTACTTGCGGAGCACACCAGTTTCGCCATGGGTTGGCCACCGAGATGTTGCGTCAAGGCGCCTCGCTCGGTGAGATTGGCGACGTACTAGGTCATCGCCATCCGCAGACTACTAAGATTTATACCAAGGTCGATCTCGAGGCTTTGCGTACACTGGCTCTACCGTGGCCGGGAGGTGAGCGATGAATACACTTCGACAGGATGTTCATGAGTATCTGAGCATGCGACGTAATCTGGGATTCAAATTACGGGAGGCCGGCAAGGCATTACTTGATTTCGTCACCTTTATGGAGCAGCAGGGCGCCACCTACGTAACCACTGCGTTGGCGCTTGTCTGGGCACAACAACCCGTGAATGTACAACCGGCACACTCGGCGCAGCGACTGAGCTATGTGCGCGGGTTTGCCCGTTATCGCTGTGCCAGCGATCCTCGCACGCAGATTCCATCGCCAGGGTTGTTACCCTTCCAACCCAAGCGTGCGCGCCCCTACCTGTACTCGGATGAAGAGATCAACAGCCTACTCTGCGCCGCCCTCAATATATCGCACCGTTACCATAGTTGTGCCCTGTTGCCCTGGGTCTACTATTGCCTGTTCGGTCTGCTGAGTGTCACGGGTCTGCGTCTCGGCGAAGCTCAAAATCTCAAGGTTCAAGATGTCGATCTTGAGGCGGCCGTGTTGACGATCCGTGGCGCCAAGTTTGGTAAGACTCGTCTGATACCATTGCATTCCTCTACCTCCAATGTGCTCTCGGACTATATTGACAGACGCCGGCACCATTGGGTGGGACGGCCGGTGTCGCCCTACTTGTTTGTCTCCAGCTGGGGAAATCGGTTGGACAGCGCACAGATCCACCGCGC
Source organism: uncultured Gammaproteobacteria bacterium (assembly GCA_947259955.1). GTDB lineage: Bacteria > Pseudomonadota > Gammaproteobacteria > Arenicellales > JAANXG01 > JAHEKE01. Next base: position 4,577 of record CAMYOI010000218.1, on the reverse strand, counting down.
CTTCTATCTGTTGTCCCGGCAGATCGGCCTGCGTGGTGAGTCTGACAGTCACGGACCACGTCTGCATGACTTGAGGCACCGATTTGCAACAAACACGCTGGTGAACTGGTATCGATCAGGTCAAGACCCCGAGCGCCGCCTGCCCCTGTTGTCCGCGTACCTCGGTCATGTGCATGTTGCCGATACACAATGGTATTTGGAGGCGGCTCCCGAGTTGATGCGCGAAGCGATGCACCGGCTTGAGCAGCGCTGGGAGGATCAGCCATGACCACAGCCACCAGCCTGGCTCCCCTGTTGGAGCATTTCTTTACACAGCGCTTGATGCAGCAGCGCAGGGCCAGCCCTCACACCATCAGTTCCTATAGAGACACCTTCCGTCAATTCCTGGCCTTCGCACAACAGCACCTGCATCAGCCGCCGTCACGCCTTAACATCGAGCAAATTGATGCCCCGTTGATCGTGGCATTTCTGGATGAACTGGAGAAACATCGTGGTCTAACCGTGCGCAGTTGTAATCTACGCCTCACTGCCATCCATTCCTTCTTTCATTATATCGCCTTCGAACTGCCAACCCATGCGGCACAGATCCAGCGGGTGTTGGCCATCCCCAGCAAGCGATTCACCCGCACCCTGGTCAGTTTTCTTACCCGTCCGGAAGTCGATGCTTTGCTTGCCGCTCCGGATTGCAGCACCTGGTCCGGGCGGCGCGACCATGCGTTCATGCTGACAGCAGTGCAGACCGGCCTGCGTTTATCCGAGATGACTGGGCTCAGACATGAGGATCTTATCTTGGGCGCCGGTGCTCACGTGCGGGTCATCGGCAAGGGGCGAAAGGAACGCTGCATACCTCTGGTAAAACCCACCCTCGCCGTACTAAAAGCCTGGATGCGAGAACCACAACGCGGTGACGGTGGTGTGCTGTTCCCAAGTGCCAGAGGGAAACGGTTCAGTGTCCATGGTGTGCAGTACCTGTTGAACAAGCATCGCATAACGGCATCGAAAGTTTGCCCTTCATTCAATCAAAAGCGTGTCACTGTCCACCGCTTGAGGCACACCATGGCCATGGATTTACTGCAGGCCGGTGTTGATCGATCGGTGATTGCCTTGTGGCTGGGGCATGAATCAGTCGAGACAACGCAGATCTATCTGGAAGCAACACTCGCAATGAAAGAACAGGCGCTCGCCAAGACGACACCACCAAATGGCAAGCTGAGTCGCTACCAGCCCGCCGATCAGCTACTGAGTTTCCTGAGCAGTCTCTAGCCTGGAAAACTATGTCGGGTAATCGTATGGAGATCTGCGTGGCATGACCTGTGATTTCCAAACATTTGTGCAGAATCCATCAGGTTACTCGACATAATCAGGAAGGGTAGATAGTGCCGAACCGAGTGCGGACCGATCCGTTTGTCTCTGAGCGAAGGCATTGCCGTGCTGGCTTGTCGGACGGTCCTTTGCACGAGGTTATAGATGCCAAAGCGGGTCAGAGGTTGACCGAGGCGGTTCAAGAACACGCTTTCGTGCGCGGCGCGAGCGTGCACCAAGGTCTTGAGTACTTCGGCGGTTTGAGGCCACAACGGGCAATATCGCGTTTTACTGCCTTTACCCAGCAAACGAACCGCACTGGAAGGGCTCCAGGTGAGGTCCCCGACCGTAACATGGGCGGCCTCGTCCACCCGAGCGCCGGTGTTGTAGAGGAACAGGAGAATCGCGTAGTCACGCGCTCCTTGTTGAGTCCCTCGATCCGGCGCATCCAGCATCGCATCCATCTCCGGTTTTTCGAGGTATGCCATGGCGGGTTTGGCCGTTTTCTTGAAAGGAACCGCTCGCACCTCAGCGCACCAAGCCAAGTGCTCCGGGCTGCGCGAGCCAATGAACTTGGCCAGAGAGTGGATGGCTCCAAGGCGCTGGTTGCGCGTGCCGCCACTACAGCCGCGATCCTTTTCAAGATGGGCAAGGAAACGGCGGATCAGAGGTGGGGACAAATCCTCTACGCTCAGCCGATCGATCGGGGTTTTCAGCGAACGGGCCAGGAATGGCAGCAACAGCACCATCGTATCCCGGTAACTGGCTTGGGTGTTACGCGCCAGATTGCGTTCTGTGACCAGATGTTCGAGGAGAAAGCGACGGATCCACGGTCCGAGGAGAGTCGTGTTACGCATGGCGATACCCTCCTTGAGCGTAACGGGCGAAGCGTTGGTTAGCTTCATGCAGCAGCTCAGGCGTCATGGCGAGGTAATACTGGGTGGAGCTCAAATCCACGTGTCCCAGGTACGTTGCCAGTTGTGGGAGCAGTTGCTGCACATTCCGGCCGGAGCGATACCAGGCGATCAGGCGATGTTGAGCCGCCGTGTGTCGAAGATCGTGCAAGCACGGCTGGTTACGTGCATCGCCTTCGCGACAGACAACTGCGTGCTTGCGCAGGCGGCGAAATAGTTCCTCGGTCACCGCACAGTGCCAACGCGTGCCGGATCGCGCGGTAGCAAAGAAGGCCGAGTCGCGCCCTGCCGGTGTCAGCAACCTCTGAGACCGTTGCTGCGCATAGTCCGCAAGCGCACGCGTCAGTTTTGGTCCGGTAGGAACCAAGCGCATTTTGAAGAATTTGGTATTACGCACGGTGAGCAGCCGGTTCGCCAGGTCGACATCGTTCAAAGTGAGCGAGAGCGCTTCATTGAGGCGCAGCCCGGTACCGTACAGCAGCAACAACAACGTTCGATAACCCAATGCGCGCAACGGGGCTCTGGGTGTATCCAGCATCGTAGTGGCTGCCAGCAAACGCTTCAGTTCTTCCGTCGAATAAATGTGCGGCACGCGCGTCGGCGGGAATTTGGGTGTCATGGTGGGCAATGGCGCGCTGAGAACGAAGCCGCGACCCACCGCGTAGCGATAAAAGCTACGCAAGACCGAGGCCTTTTGCTTCCAATTCCTCGTGATGGGTCCCTGCCCAGCGATAAACGCGAGCACCGCTTCAGGCTGCACGCTTTCTATCTCGATCTCTCCCATGCTCCGGCAAAACGCACGCAACACGCCGGCTTCGGACTCCAAACGCACGCCCAATACACGCTTGAAAGCGATGTAGGCTTCGATGACATCGTGCAGGTTCATAGGAGTTCCCCTGCATCGAAGGCCGCGACCTCGCGTAGAGCCCGAAGGTCCACTTTGGTGTACGTGCGAGTGGCCGAGGTACTGCGGTGTCCGAGATGATCGCCAATCTCCTTCAACGACAATCCATCGGCTACCAATCGGGCAGCACAGGCATGGCGCAGGCTGTGGGGTCCATGATGAGCCATCCGCACTCCCAGTGCCTTCAGTCGATGGGAAGCCACGTGATACAGACCGCTCGTCGAAATCGACCGGAAGGGTGGCCTCAATGTCAGAAACACCTCACGGAATGGCGACGGTCGCGGCCGGACCTTCTTGAGATATTGCACGATGGCATTGCCCACCGAGGGCAGCAACGGATAGACTTGCGCCTCCCGCCGTTTGGCTCGCAGAACGTGCAGCCGATCGTGTTCCCAGTCCAACTGTTCCAGTTGCAGCTTCGCCACCTCGCTCACGCGCAAACCATATATCGCCATGAGCATGAGAATTGGCCGATCTCGCACATCCGTCGGATTACTCATATCGAGGGCCGCAAACAAACGTCGTACGTCACTCCAATCGGGGCCTGCCGGCAAACCCTCTTCGGTATAGATCCGCGGCCCCTGAATGGCCTCGGCAAGGTGCGGTCGTGTCCATTGCCGCTGAGAGCAGTAACGGAAAAATGCCTTCAGTCCGGTGGCGACGTTGTTTATTGTGATGCGGCACCAGCCTTGCGCGCTCCCATGACTCAGATACGCATCGACATCGCTGACCTGCACATCCGCGAAAGCACGGTCGAAGGTGTTGTACCACCGTAAAAAATGTTTGATGTAACTGTCATACTGCTTGACAGTGGTTTCGCTCAACCCGCACTCCTCCCGAGCCCATCGGCAGTACGCCTGACGTTGCCTCTGAAAGGGGGTCGGCACCACGGGCGCTTGAAGATGACCTAAAAATCGAAGCCAGGCCATCGCAAGACGCAGGTACCGTTGCCGAGTGAGCGGCGTGTTAAGCGGGCGACCACAGGCGCACTCGCGGTTCTTCCAGTCATCTGCTAAAGCCTGAACTTGCTCCATTGTTACCTGATGCAGGTCGGGGTAGACGCTGAGTTTGCGCGCCACCCAGAGCAAATCCTGAGCGTCAAACACCAGCGTTGAGCGGGAATTGCCTTGTTGCGCGCGTGCAGCCAAGTACCGATGACGCTCCTCCGCGTAAGGGGCGTTTGCATGACGGGCAATGGCGGATGGACACTTGAAAAGTTGATCGAACATGACTGGACCTCCGTTGAGAGTTGTGGATGCCAGCCAATAGAAGGGCGAAAATTATGTGTTGTCAAACGCGCGCTCACCGCGGCTTTTCCCGATTATCAACTCGCTGCGCAACATAAGTGCGGAGAACACATATCCGAGGAAATTGAACGTCTCCGGCTTGCCCAGCCCCGCTGCCTTGCGTCTTGCGGCCGCATGACGGCCAAACTCAATCCTTCGACTCTTGCCAGG
>CAMYOI010000217.1:11503-14357 GCA_947259955.1 uncultured Gammaproteobacteria bacterium | reverse complement strand
TGGAGATCAACATGTATGTCACGGACCTGGACAGGCCGTGGAACCAGGCGCCGTTCGAGCCGCCGTTCGAGTTCCAGGGATTCAAGGTCTCCAGCGATGACGAACTGACAAAGGTCAGAAAGCTGTGTGAGTACGTCTACATCGACCCAAAATTCGGCAAGGAAGCGAAGAACTATCTTCCGGACAGCTATGGATTGAAGGACATCACCCAGGTGTTCGTGTCACTGTCGTCTTCAGCCAATACGGGAGCTTTTTCCGACGAAACCCCGTTGGAAAAAGAAATACCAATGGCGCGCAAGGTGCTCGAGAGCGCCAACGACATGTATAACCAGGTGGTAATCGACATCCAGCAGGGGAATCGGATCAGCGAGGGGGACCTCGAGCAATCGGTCTCGGGGCTGGTCAGCAGTATAAACAGGAACCCCTCGGCTCTGACCTGGCTGACCGGGCAACAAGGTAATGACTCGCTTGGCTACGTCAGCCCCGTTTCGATTACCGCGCTCGCCCTCACCGTAGGGCGAGCAATGCGGTTGCCGATGGATGTCATGGAATCTCTGGCTACGGCAACCTTGTTCCAGGATATCGGCATGCTGCGCATGCCTGCTGAAATCGTCAACAAGAAAGAGCCGCTAACCAGGGAGGAGAAGGACATGCTGAAGGGCCACGTCGATGCGTCGGTCAAGATGCTGTGCCAGGCGGGTGATTTTCCAAGCACGGTTATTCAAATTATTCAACAGCACCATGAACGGCGGGATGGGTCGGGCTACCCGCGTGGAGCCGCCGGAGACGACATATCTGCGCTCGCGGCGATCAGCGGTGTTTCCGATTCCTACCAGTCAGCCACCAAGGATCGCCCCCACCGCAAGGGCAAGACTTCGTTTCAGGCGTTGACGGAATTGTATGGTGACCGTGGAAATAACTTCGAAAAAGGTGTCGTCGAGCAGTTCATTCAGTGCATCGGGATTTTCCCTGTGGGAAGTTTCGTGGAGCTCAATACCAAAGAGGTTGCTGTCGTGGTCAACCGTCATTCCGAAAAACAGCTCAAACCCACGGTCAGGCTCGTTGTCGACGCCGATGGCGAGCGCATCGCCGATCCGCCGTTCATCGACCTGGCGAACCAGGGTGGTGGCGATGGCGCGACGCGACTGATCACCCGGGTGATCGATCCGAGCAAACACAACCTGGATGTGACCGGTATCCTGGCTTGACAATCCGGTCGCGGTGTGAGATTCCACGCCCCCCGTAGACGAATAGCCGTAATTGCCCATGGAAATCGACTGGTCCCTGCCGTACCGATCGCGCCGCGTCCCCGTATTTGCTCGAAACGTGGTTGCCACCTCGCAGCCCCTCGCCGCGCAGGCCGGGCTGGATACTCTGCGCCGCGGAGGCAACGCGGTCGACGCCGCCCTGGCAACCGCGATCACCCTCACCGTGGTGGAACCGTGCAGCAACGGCATCGGTTCGGATGCCTTCGCTATCGTGTGGGATGGCGAGCGGATCCATGGTTTGAACGGTTCAGGCCGGTCGCCCGCGAGTTGGACGACCGACCGCTTCAGCGGTAGTGCCGGTTTCGAGTCCGGTTGGGATTCGATCACCGTGCCCGGCGCCGTTGACACATGGGTGAGTCTGTCCAAACGTTTTGGGAAGTTGCCCTTCAAGGATCTGTTCGAGCGGGCCATCCGCTACGCGTCCGGGGGATTCGTGGTCAGTCCGACCATCTATAAATCTTGGAAAGAAGCGGTGGTGACTTTTTCCCGGTATTCCGGATTCCGCTCAGCATTCGCACCGCATGGGCGAGCCCCCGGCATTGGTGAACGGTTCGCCCTTCCCGATCAGGCGAATACATTGCGGCAAATCGCGGAAAGCGACGGGCAGGCGTTCTATCGTGGTGATCTGGCGCAACGCATGGTGGACTACCTGAATCCGAACGGTTGTGAAATTTCGCTCGAGGATCTGGCCGGTCACGCATCAGAGTGGGTCGATCCGGTCGGCATGGCATACGGTGACGCCACCTTGCTGGAGATCCCGCCGAACGGCCAGGGCGTCGCTGCACTTGCAGCCCTGGGTATCCTCGAATATTTCAAATTGGAGGATTATGCTCTTGACGGTGCGGACAGCGTCCACTTCCAGGTCGAGGCGACCAAGATCGGATTGCACCTTGCGCACACGCATGTAGCCGACCCCGACTACATGCGGATAAGCGTCGAGGAACTTCTGGACAAGTCTTCGCTGGCAGGGTGCGCGGATCGGATCAAGCCGGACAGCGCCGTTTCATTGAGCGACCTTCCCCGAGGCGGCGGCACGGTGTACCTCACTACCGCGGATGAGAACGGCATGATGGTATCGTTCATCCAGTCGAACTTTTCGAACTTTGGATCCGGAATCGTTGTTCCCGGTACGGGAATCAATCTGCAGAACCGGGCTTCCGGGTTCAGCATGGATCCGGATCACCCAAATGCCGTCGCAGGTAACAAGCGGCCCTTCCACACCATAATCCCGGGGTTTGTAATGCAAAATGGCGCACCGCTGATGAGCTTCGGTGTCATGGGCGGGAACATGCAGGCCCAGGGCCACGTACAGATGATGGTTCGGGTCTTTACCTATAACCAGAATCCGCAGGCCGCATCCGATGCGCCGCGCTGGTATATCGACGCGCATGGCGACCTGGTGTTCGAGGAGGGATTCGACGAAACCGTGATCCGCGATCTGATTGAAAACAGGGGACACACCTTGTCCGATAGCCAACCGGAATTTTCTTTCGGCGGCGCACAGTTGATTTACCGCCTCGACGACGGTTCATACTGCGCAGGATCGGACCACAGGAAGGATGGCCAGGCAGTCGGCTTCTAACCCG
>CAMYOI010000217.1:0-11398 GCA_947259955.1 uncultured Gammaproteobacteria bacterium | reverse complement strand
ATGGCGGCCTGCAATGGCTCGACGAACGGAGCAGAGTCGATAGTTTCGGGCTATTGAAGTCGATCGTCGACTTTCTGTCGGAAAAAGAAATCATCCCCGATTTACACGGTCAAGGATTCTCGCTCCGTATGGACAGCACGAATCTCTATCACGACGGGGACAGCCCTAATTCCCGGAAACTGGGCCTGGGTTCGAGCGCGGCTCTGACAGTAGCCCTGGCCCACGGTTTGAGGGAGTATGCGGGACATGCGCAATTGACTGCTAAACAGTGGCTGTCGATCCTCGTATATGCTCACCGCGCCTTTCAGGCAGGCCTGGGGAGCGGCGTCGATATCGCCGCGAGCCTCTATGGGGGCGCCATCGAGTACCAAATTCGAGATGCGCAGCCGGCGGCTCGACCCGCGGTACTCCCCTCCGGCCTGAACTACCGGATTATCTGGTCGGGTCAATCCGCGTCCACGCCGGGTCTGCTGCGCAAACTCAACTCCTGGCGTGTAAAAAACAGTATGTCTTACAATAAGTTAATGGATAAAATGGGCCAAATCTCCGCGGAGGCATTGCTGGCGGTCAGGGATGATGATAGCGAACGGTTTCTCGATGCCGTGAAGCGATACGCGCGCAATCTGGATGCCCTTGGCCAACGGGCGGAACTCGATTTGTTCAGCCGGCCCCATCGTGAATTGTCTGCACTGGCAATCGAAACCGGATTGGTTTATAAACCCTGCGGCGCCGGAGGCGGCGATCTTGGCGTTGCGATGGGCACCGGCGGGAACGGTATAAATCGTTTCGTTGATCTGGCGGAAAAGTCGGGATACCCCGCATTAGACATATTCATCGACCCTGAAGGGGTACGGACGATTAGGAGTATTTGAATGTTATCCAGGATGTCTCGCATTCCAGATTTTTACAAGTTGAGCGTTTCGCAAAGAGTACGGGAAGTGCATGCGCGAGGCCTTATCAACGAGACCGATTATCTCACCCTAGTGCGCGGCGACCATACGCTGACGGTAAAAACCGCAGACAAGATGATCGAGAACGTGATCGGCGTCATGGGATTGCCGGTCGGCCTCGGCCTGAATTTCCTGATCAATGACAGGGAGTACGTGGTCCCTCTGGTCGTCGAGGAGCCGTCCATCGTGGCGGCGCTGAGTGCGGCTGCAAAGATCGTCCGCAATAGCGGGGGATTTGACGCATCCAGCACTGAATCCATTCTGATCGGGCAGGTTCAGGTTGTCGGTGTCAGTCACATGGCCAAAGCACGCTCTGAACTCGAGCGAAGAAAACAGGAAATTCTCAACCTGGCTAACAGCCTGCATCCCAACATGGTTGCCCGTGGCGGCGGCGCCAAGGACGCCGAGGTGCACACGCACCCGTCGCCTACGGGTGGCGGGGATATGCTGGTCATTCACCTCCTGGTGGATACCTGTGATGCCATGGGGGCCAATTTGGTCAACACCATGTGTGAAGGGGTGGCTGCGCTGATCGAAACCATTACCGGCGGGAAGGTGTTTTTGAGGATCCTCTCCAATCTTACCGATCGCGCGCTGGTCACGACCGAGTGCGTCATACCGGTGGAGTATCTTGCCGGGAAAGGATTCGACGGCGAGCAGGTCAGAGACGGCATCATCGTGGCGTCGGAATTTGCCGTGGTGGACCCATATCGGGCGGCAACCCACAACAAGGGCATCATGAACGGCGTGGATGCCGTGGCGCTTGCTACCGGCAACGATTGGCGAGCCATAGAGGCGGCCGCTCATGCGCACGCGGCGCGCGGCGGACACTACTCTTCGTTGAGCCGCTGGTCGAAAAACGACCGCGGTGATCTCGTGGGCTGGATGGAGATTCCGATGAAAGTCGGAACCGTAGGGGGGCCTTTACAATCCAACCCGACGGTTGCGCTGAACCATCGCATACTCGACGCCAAGTCCGCGCGCGAGTTGGCGGAGGTCATGGGGGCGGTCGGACTGGCGCAAAATTTCGCTGCGCTGCGGGCGCTGGCCACCGAAGGCATACAGCACGGCCACATGACGCTGCACGCACGCAGCGTCACGACGGCAGCAGGCGCACCGGCTGACATCTTTGATATCGTGGTCGAGAGGCTGATCGACAGTGGTGACATCAAGATATGGAAAGCGCATGAGATCATCGACGAGGTGAGACAACTGTCGGCCGCGAAGAAGGTCACGAGCCCGGCAACGACCCGAACGCTTTCCGCCGGCCACGGCAAGATCATACTGCTTGGCGAGCATGCCGTGGTATACGGGCGCCATGCCATTGCGGCCCCGGTGCCGTTGGCCATACAAGCTCAGATCGAAGACATAGAAACCGGCATCGAGCTGATGATCCCGCGCTGGGGTGTCGAACAGTCGCTCCACCCCGAGGCAAAGGATCCGCAGTCATTCGATCAACCCCTGGCGACGATACTGGAGAAGCTGGACCTCAGTGATCGTGCGATGCGGATCACCGTATTTGCCAATGTTCCCCGTGCCATGGGCCTCGGTGGATCGGCTGCCGTGGCGGTAGCTATCATCCGGGCGATGGACGATCATTTCAGACTCAATCTGTCGGACGAGGCGGTCAACGGTCTGGCTTACGAGTGTGAGAAAGTAGCACACGGAACACCATCGGGCATCGATAACACCATGGCGACCTACGGTCGTCCACTGTTGTACCGCCGGGGCCAGCCCCCGCTAGTCGAATCCATAAAGCCCAGCGTTCCAATCAGGCTGGTGATTGGCATGAGCGGCATCGAAAGCCTGACCGCCCGGATGGTGGCGAACGTCCGCAAGGCATGGCAGCGCAACAATCGGTTGTATGAGCAGATCTTCGACAGCATAGACAGACTGACGCTGGAGGCCGTCAAGGCGATCCACGGCAACGATATGGAGCATCTGGGAGACCTGATGAACGTCTGCCAGGGGCAGGCTACCAGGCGATGGAGGTGGTCATTGAATAACGTCACGTCTCAGCCCCTCAATGACGAAATCGTTTCCTTCGATTCCGAAGAGCTGATCCTGGTCGATGTCGACGACGTCGAGATCGGCCACCTTCACAAGGACAAGTGCCACAACGGCGACGGACTGCTGCACCGCGCGTTTTCCCTGTTCATCTTCAACGATGAAGGCGAGGTCCTGATCCAGCGGCGAAGTGCGCAGAAAAGGCTTTGGCCGCTCTACTGGGCAAATAGTTGTTGCAGCCACCCCCGGTGGGGAGAGGACATGGAGGAAGCGGTGCGCAGGCGCCTGTATCAGGAACTGGGGATGCACACTGATCCGGTGTTCCTATACAAATTCATCTATCAGGTCCAGTTCGAGGATCAGGGCGCCGAGCACGAATTGTGCTGGGTCTACATCGGCAGGAGTTCGGACCCGGTGCGCGCCAACCCCAACGAAATCTCCGAGTGGAAATATGTGAGTCCGTCGAAGCTGGAGGACCAGCTAAAGCAAACCCCCCAGCGCTTTTCGCCCTGGATCAAGCTCGAATGGGAAACGATGCGGCGCGCCTCGCGCCGATCAGAACGTGTCAACAAACCCTGATACGTCATGAATGTCCTTGTAGGAGGCGCGCCTCGCGCCGATCAGAACGTGCCAACCGGAATTGGCGGGATGGTCATTGGGTGAGGGCCAGATCGAAGACTATTCTGACATCGAAGCCAATGGTGTCGTCGTCCTCCCAGTCTCCGGTTCCGATGTCGAAATCGCCGCGTTCGACGTCCGCCGATCCTTTCAAGCGGACGGAAGAATCCTTCTGCGTCCAAGAAAACGTCGCGGTTACGGAGTTCGTAATGCCTTTGATAGTCAGATCTCCGGTAACCGCATATTCGTTTTCACCAGACAGGCGTTCGAACCGAAGTGAAGTAAAGGCTGCCTGCGGATGGCTTTCCACGTCGAACCAGTCCGCTTCCAGCATCCCCTCGTCACGATCGGGACTGTCGGTGTCCACCGACGCGACGCCAATGGTAATCAGGAATGACCCATCAGATGGATTCTCCGGGTCGAAACGGATCAGGGCGGTAAATTCATCGAAGCGCCCCTCGAATGGAATCTCGTCGTAGGTAGCCACGAATCCGATGCGGCTGGTTTCCGCGTCCACATTCCATTCGTTCGCCCAGACGCCTTGAAAAAGAAGCATTCCGGCCAGGATAGCCAGGATTCCGGCGCTGGATTTCATCACTGCTGCCGCCGGCCTCTGCCGGGTAACATCCTGATCAGGACGTTATTTTTTTTGATCACGTGGTGTCTGACGGCTGCCAATACGTGGATGGAAATTATGAGGAGAAAGATCCAAAATGCGGCGAGATGTACAGTTTCTGCAGCGCCCTGCCATAGCTCATTGGTGGGGATGAGGTTGGGAACTTTCATCCCGCCGAAATAGCGAAACGGAAAATTTGCGGTCGAGTTGATGACGTAGCCGCTTACCGGCATCGCTATCATCAGCAGGTACAGGAAGGCGTGTCCGGCCCGGGCCAGGCGGCGTTCGGTCGTGGACGTCTCCAATGGCGGGGCGGGAGTTGCGTTTGCGATTCGCCACGCGATTCGTACGACAACCAGGCCGAGCAGTGTCAATCCGATCGACTTGTGCCATATAAACAGTTTGAGCTTGGTCGGAGACATGGGGTAGTTCACGGCAACCCAACCGAGTACGAACATGGCCAGTATCAACAACGCCATGAGCCAATGCAGCGCCCTGGTGACCGAGCCCCATGCCTCGCGAGTATCACGAATCATTTTTTCGGATATGGGAAGTCATGCCGAAATCAGATCGGTGCAGCACCGCGCTTCCGGAGAACCCTGCCGTCTTCTTTCCCGTGGCGAGGTTCAGGCCTGCCTTGTTCAGCCTCATCTCCAGCTTGATCGGTCGGGTGGAACCCAGGATCGTGAGGTTTCCGTAGACCGATACGTTCTTGTCGTCGACGCTCTCGATTCTGTTGCTCCGAAAATTGATGTTTGGATGGGCCTTGGTGTTGAAGTAGGTCTTTCCTCTCATCTTCCGGTTCCATTTGTCGTCATCCATATCGATGCTGTCGGTGTATATGGTGATCTCGACTTCCGATTTTTCGATATTTTCCCGATCGAATGTAAACCAACCCTCGAAATCCAGGAACTCCCCCTGGGATTTTGAAAACCCGAAGTGGTCGACGAAAAACAGGATCTGGGTGTGCAGCTTGTCGAATTCGTAGGTTTCAGCCCGTGCGGCGCCGGTGAATGGAACCAGAAACGAAGCCGCAGTCAGGATCAGTCGAAGACGATTGCAAAATATGATCATGGAATCAAGAGACAGTTGGCCGGGATTAATGTTCCGCCAAAACCAGTCCGGCCGACTCGTGCATAGTGCAAGCTAGTTCCTGTCCAGAAAAAGCTTTAGTCATTGCGAGGAGCGCAGCGACGCGGCAATCCAGCACCGTATTTAAACAATTTGTTTCACTGGATTGCTTCGCTACGCTCGCAATGACAGGTATTCTGGACAGGAACAAGCTAATTTTTCTTGCTCCACGAATCCCTCAGAGTGACGGTCCTGTTGAATACAAGGGAGCCTTTCGAGGAGTCGCGGTCCGTACAAAAATAACCTTGACGCTCGAACTGATAGGGCTGCGCCGCCGGCTTGCCGAGATCCGGCTCGAGTTTGCAGCCCTGCAGGACCAGCAGGGAGAGGCTATTGATCTGGCTCGACAGCTCGTTCTGAGTGGGAGCGGGAACCGTGAACAAACGGTCGTACAAACGTACCTCCGCATCAACGGCATGCGCCGCCGACACCCAGTGTATGGTGCCCCGCACCTTGCGTCCATCCGGGGATGATCCGCCTCGTGTTTCAGGGTCGTAATCACAGTGAATTTCGACTATTTCACCATCGTCATCCTTGATAACCTCGGTGCAGGTGACGTAGTAAGCGTAGCGCAATCGGACCTCCCGCCCGGGACTGAGCCGATAGAACTTCTTCGGCGGGTCTTCCAGGAAATCCTCGCGATCGATGTAGAGAGTGTTCGAAAACGGGATTTCGCGGGTTCCCATGTCGGGCCGCTTGGGGTGGTTTTGCGCGGTCAGGAGTTCACTCGCGTCCTGGGGATAGTTATTGATTACCAGTTTGATCGGTCGCAGAACGGCCATCGCCCTCGGTGCCGAATGGTCGAGATCCTCCCGGATGCTGTTCTCCAGCATGCTCATTTCCACGACGCCCTGGCTCTTGGTGATCCCGGCGCGCTCACAGAAATCCCTGATGGCAGTCGGGGTGTAGCCGCGTCGGCGTAAACCGGACAGGGTCGGCAGCCGGGGATCGTCCCATCCGTTGACATGCTTCTCCTTGACCAGCCGGTTGAGCAAACGCTTGCTCATCAGGGTGTAGTCCAGATTCAATCGGCCGAATTCGATCTGTTGCGGATGGCAGGGTATATCGATATTGTCGAGCACCCAGTCGTAGAGTGGCCGGTGATCCTCGAACTCCAGCGTGCACAGTGAATGCGTTACGCCCTCGATGGCATCCGAGATGCATTGCGTATAGTCGTACATCGGATAGATGCACCAGTCATCCCCCGTCCTCCAGTGCGTGGCGTGCCTGATACGGTAGAGGATGGGGTCGCGCATATTGATGTTCGGAGAGGCCATGTCGATTTTGGCGCGCAGTACCAGGGCGCCATCCTCGAACTCGCCGGCCCGCATGCGGCGAAAGAGGTCGAGGTTTTCGTCCACGGGTCTGCCGCGCCAGGGGCTGTCGATACCGGGTTCCGTGAGAGTCCCCCGCGTTTCGCGAATGGTGTCCCCGGTCTGGCTGTCGACGTAGGCCTTGCCCCGATTGATGAGTTCGATAGCGTACTGAAAGAGCCGTTCGAAGTAATCGGATGCGTAGCGGAGTTCGGTCCAAGTGTAGCCGAGCCACTCTACATCGCGTGTAATGGACTCAGCATACTCCGTTTCCTCCTTCTCCGGGTTGGTGTCATCGAAACGCAGATTGCAGGTACCATCGTAGTCTTCGGCGATTCCGAAATTGAGACAGATCGCTCGGGCGTGGCCGATATGCAGGTATCCGTTGGGCTCGGGCGGAAAACGAGTCGCTACTCTGCCGTCGTTCTTGCCGTTTGCCAGGTCCCGGTCAATGGTCTGGCGAATGAAGTTGGTCGGAGTCGTGTTGCCCGGGTCACTCATGGTGTCGAAAAGCCCCTAAGAATTCCCGTAATGTTGGAAATGATGGACCGCTATTATGCCATTTTGTCGATGGCGACGCCCGGTGCGATTTCCTGGCGCAGTTGATACAGAGTATGATCGATGCTTACGAAAGCATTCCCGTGGCCAACGTGGATGAACGTCGTTGCCGGATAGATGACAAAAAGCGGCGTCAATTTAGACAACATCGAGCCTGCAGATTCCAGCCATGATTACCCAATCAAGGATCAAGTCATCCAATCCGGGCCGCGGCACTTACGATATTACCCGCGATCTGAACGCCTGCGTCAGCGCTGCCGGAGTAAATTCCGGCCTGGCCCATGTGTTCATTCACCACACCAGCGCATCCCTGATTATCTGCGAGAACGCGGATCCCGCGGTACGCTCCGACCTCGAAGCGTACATGACTCGAACCGTTCCGGACGGGGACCCCCTCTACCGGCACAGCCAGGAAGGGCCGGACGACATGCCCGCTCATGTGCGAAGCGTCCTTACCCAGACTTCGCTGACGGTGCCGATAGCCGACGGCCGGCTCGCGCTGGGTACCTGGCAGGGCATCTATTTGTGGGAACACCGCCTCGAACCGCACACGCGCACCCTTACGGTGACCATTCAGAGCGAGTAGCCTGCATATTGCACCGGGAACCCGGGTGAGGGCCGGCTTGCCCGTTTTTTCGGGTTGACTTATCATGCTGCGGTGCAACAAGTTCCATAACCCTGCTTATGGCCTCCGAGAATACGAGCGAAAGAAAATACTCACAAATCACCCCCGGCGAATATCTGGATCTCGTCTTCAGGACCCAGAAGATGGCCCTGGCGCAGGTTTCCAGTCTGATCGAGGAGGGGCCGCCTCACACGCTGGATCCTCTGGATCTGGGCAGGCCGCTGACTTCTCTCGTTTTGAACTGGTCACGGGAAGCCTTTCAGATGGCCGGCGTGGTTGGCAATCATTTGCAGAAAACCACCCGGCTCAACCAGAACGTATTCATGGGCCTGTGGGGTGTGGACAAAGAACCGGTAGCGCAACCGGATGAAGACGACCGCCGCTTTCTGGATGATTCCTGGTCGGAAAACCCCTGGTTTGACTATATCAAGCAGTCCTACCTTCTCTTTTCCGATCTCGTCAACGATTGCTTCGATATGGACACGGGACTCGATGATCGGGATCGCGAGAAGATTCATTTTTTTACCCATCAATGGCTGAAGGCGATTGCGCCGAGCAATTACCCGGCCACTAATCCGGTGGTCATCAAGGCAGCGGTGGCAACGGACGGTGCCAGCCTGGTCAACGGTTACAAGAACTTTCTTCGAGACTGGGAGCAAAGCGGCGGCCAGTTCAAGATTCTTCTGTCTGATCCGGACGCGTTCCAGCTGGGCAAAAACATCGCGACGACCCCGGGAAAAGTGATTTTCCAGAACGAACTGATTCAGCTTATCCAGTACCTGCCCGCCACCGACAAGACTTTCAAGGCCCCGCTGCTGGTGATCCCCCCGTGGATTAACAAATACTACATCATGGACTTGAGGCCCGATAACTCCATCATCAAGTACTGGGTGGACCAGGGCCATAGCGTCTTCATCGTTTCCTGGATCAATCCGGACGAGAGCCACGCCGATAAGTCATTCGAGGATTACATGTTCGAGGGTGCCTATGCCGCGTGCGATGCGGTTGAACAGGCGACCGGGGAGAAGCGGATCAATGCGGTAGGCTACTGCATCGGCGGAACGCTGCTGGCGGCAACGCTGGCGCACATGAAGGCCAGGGGCGACAAGCGGGTCGGATCGGCAACGTTTCTGACCACATTGATTGATTTCAGCGACCCGGGAGAGATTCGCGCGTTCATCGACGAACAGCAGGTCCGGAATATGGAATCGCGCATGGAAAAAAAAGGCTATCTCGAGGGGACGGAAATGGCCTCGGCATTCAGTATGCTTCGTGCCGATGATCTGATCTGGAACGCGGTAGTCCACTATTACCTGATGGGCAAGGAAACCATTGCATTCGACCTGCTGCACTGGAACGGCGATTCCACCCGCATGCCCAAGACGATGCACAGTTTCTATCTTCGCAATATGTACCTGGACAATCTTTTGTGCGAGCCGGGTGGAATTGAGCTCGACGGCGTGGCGCTGGATATCGGCAGCATCGACATACCCGTTTATTTCTTGTCGACGCACGACGACCACATTGCGCCCTGGACGGCTACCTACCTGGGTGCGCGGCTCTTCTCGGGCCCGGTACGATTCGTCGTGGGCGGTTCCGGCCACATTGCAGGTGTGATCAATCCTCCTCAAAACAACAAGTATGGTTTCCGTGTAAACGAGGGCGCCACGGACGATTTACCCTGCGACCCCGAGAAGTGGCTGGAGGGCGCGACGCGACACGAGGGCTCCTGGTGGCCGGACTGGATTGAGTGGATCGGGAAAATATCCCGACGGCGGATTGCGGCGCGTACCCCGGGGAGCGGACCGCTTCCCGTCATCGAAGATGCACCCGGCACTTATGTCAGCCAGCGTATAGATTGACCAAAAGCGCGACTGCGTGTCAAATAAAGATATTATGCAAGCGCGGTTGTTCACGGGCCTGGTATTGATCGCGACAATCGCATTGTCAGCGGCCTGTTCGAGCGCCCCGAGGAAGTCCCCCGTCAAGGAAGTGCAGGTGGAGAGCGCCGTTACGGTAGCGCAACCCTACGCGATAGAGGAGCCGAATATCGGAGATGCCGAAGCGTTAACCGCGGAACCGGTGATCCAGGGGTCTAGCCTCGGATCCGCGGCCGACGTTCTGCTGGGCGACATCGCCAACGGCGGGCAGGTTTATTTGTCACAGTTCCCGCAAAAAGTCGTACTGGTGAATTACTGGTCCAGCGCATGTGATTCGTGTGGACAACGGCTGCGGGAGATGGCCCGGGTTTCGATTGACTACCAGCCATTCGAGCTGATCGTCGCGAATGTCAATCTCGGCGAGACACCGCAAGCGGCCGGGACCTATCTGGACGCAGAGGGACTCGGCGATTTTTCCGGACTGCGGCTCACCGATACGTCGGGGTCGGCCGCGGCTGGTGTCGGTGTCGCGGGCGTGCCGACCACGCTCCTATTCGACAAAAACGGGATGGAAGTCATGCGCTACGGTGACAATTCGAATATCGACCGGATCCGCCAGGATCTGGATCTGCTGCTGAAGTAGCGGCAACGGCACGCGCTTTACAGATGACTGCCCGCGCCCTGCGAAACAGCAGAGAATTGGAAGAGAGCCGGCGTTTTTGTGTGGCGCCCATGATGGATTGTACGGACCGGCATGATCGATATCTGCTGCGGCTCATCACGCGGCGTGCGCTGCTGTACTCCGAGATGATCACATCGCACGCACTCTGTCATGGAGACCGTCAACGATTGCTCGGATTCGACGCGTTCGAGCACCCCGTGGCTCTGCAGATCGGGGGTAGCGAATCGCGGCAAATGGCCGAGTGTGCGCGCCTCGCCGAATCATTCGGCTACGATGAAATCAACATGAACGTCGGCTGCCCGAGTGATCGGGTGCGTTCCGGACGTTTCGGTGCGTGCCTGATGGCCGAACCCGACGTGGTCGCGAGCTGCGTAAGCGCGATGGCTGCGGCCGTGAGTATTCCGGTTACGGTCAAGACCCGGATAGGCATCGACCGCGATGAATCCTGGGATCAGCTGGCTAAGTTCGTTGAAACTGTGGCGGGCGCGGGTTGCGGTACGTTCATCGTGCATGCGCGCAGGGCCTGGCTGAACGGCCTCAGCCCGAAACAGAACCGGGAGATACCGCCCTTGAACTACGAGAGTGTATACGAATTGAAGCGGCGCCAACCGCATTTGACCATCGTAATCAACGGCGGCATCAAGACCCTGGATGCCGCGGCGGCACACCTGCGATACGTCGACGGCGTAATGATCGGACGAGAGGCATACGCTAATCCCTACCTGCTGGCGCAGGTCGATAGCCGTTTTTTCGGATGCGCTGAACAGCCTCGGGATCGGGATGAGGTACTGGAGGAATATCTGCAGTATTGTGGTCGTCAACTCGAACGCGGGAGCCGCCTGGGTCATCTTTCCCGACATCTCGTCGGTTTGTACCAGGGTCAGCCCGGCGCCAGAAGATGGCGCCGGAGCCTGAACGAATACGGCCGAGGAAGCGAATACGGTGTGCAGTCGCTGCGCACGGCCAGGCCGGCACGATGACCGGGGGGTTTGAGTCCATGAATTACGATTTGAACCAG